>NZ_CP019301.1:202500-502500 GCF_001953955.1 Prevotella intermedia ATCC 25611 = DSM 20706 | reverse complement strand
TATAGACAACTACAACCCAAAAGAAAACGACCCATTAATGGCAGAAGTTCAGATGCTTACGGGAGAGTGGGCTGGCGATATGACCATCTATTTTGATGAAAAAGGGAAGCGCATGTCGCAAACTTTCCATGCCAATATGAAGTTCTTCCAGTACGAATCGTCAAAGAATTCGTTGAGTGGACACGGTACAGAGGTTGATACGGCAGACAACGGTGCAACACAAACGTTAGACTTCTCGTGGTTTGTAGATAAGAATGGCGATATTTATATTAAGTATACCAAGTCGGGAACTATCTTTAGAATGGACGCAAAATCTTCTAAAAAAGGCTTCCACCTTGGTTATGAAAAAGCAAAAGGCTACGATACCTTCTACGGTTACGGGGTCAGCACGAATACTACCGACGAATTTGTTATAGATTTAGCACGCCAAGCAACCAGCAATGGTAAGGGCAGAATGGTGAAGTCGCGCACCGCAACAGGAAAGATTGCAGGCGAAGTGTTTGGTAAAGCAACGCTGAATGATGCAGCCGAGCACAAGGCAAAAGCTGTTAGTGGCTTGAGAGAAAGATAAAACTTCTGATTCTAAAATTATTAAGAAGCCTCGTTTGGAGAAGTCTGAACGAGGCTTTTTATGTGTGGGCACAGTGGAGTTTCAGTAGTGTGGTTTTCTTTTTATTGCTTATTTCAAATGCTAAAGAAATTCTTTGGTTTTGTAAGGATAATTCGTAAGGAAAATGATAATTTCGATTTGGCATTGCGAAAGCGGCTGTTTTGCGATGCAAAAGAGCCGCTTTTACCGTGTAAAACCTACGCTTTTACAATGCAAAACAATAGGTTTTGCATTGCGTTGATAATGAGAGTGTTATGCAATAGATATTCTTATGAAAAATATTTACAGCTTTATGGGTTGTTTTTTCGCTTGTCGTTTCGTTATTTAATGTTCCACAAGTTTATGATAATGTCCTTGTTCAGTCCCTCAACTTTCTTCTCTATGTCGTCTGGGAGATTGCAGAAGAAGTCTATATGGGTGAGTTCTTCAAGCTCTTTTATGTTTACAACATAAGGTTTAAGCGATGAATCTTGGTTGTTTTCGTGTTTAAACCAAAATCCGATGGCTTTGTATTCCCACTTCTTGTGCGCATAGTTATAGTATTTCATCAGTGCTGCCGAGAAGAAATAGCCTGGCACGATGAAGCCATTGCGTAGGTAGGCTTTCACTTTAGATGACTCGTCGATGGTGCCGCCACGGCATATAAACATTGTGTCTTTTGAGTTTATATTGAACGCAGCACGTATTTTGTTTTCCATTGTCAGCCAAATACCGCCACCTTTCGCACTGCCGTTGAATGCGCTAAGCTGTGGTTGCATATTGCTGATGTAGAAGGTTTGCTTTTGTGCTTCTTCTGTATTTCTGCGGTCTGCTGAAGGACAAAGGTGCCCATGGTCGTAGCCAGTGTTCCAATAGGGGTCGTAGCTGAATGCCATAGAAGCAGGAATCAAAGGGTCGGAAGGATATTGTGGGTTGCCATACCATCTGCCTACGTTCCATTTGCTGTTGCTTTGGTATAGCTGATAGCAAGTCCAGCGGTTCGATTTCTTTTCACCGTCCCATTCAATGCTATAGTTTACTTCGTCTGTGCTTTGGTCTATATGTGTAACAACGATGTTTTTGCTACCTTTAACTTTCGGGAACTCCAAGCGATGTGTATATTGGTTGCCCTCTTTTAGATTGGAATTCTTGTTGTTGGCAATGGCTTTGCCGTTGTCATCGTCGGGCGAATTACTGTTGTCGCTGCCACAAGCCGAGAGGAAAATAGCTGCAACGAAAAGAAGAGAGAAGATACCTGATAAAGGTTTTGTAGGATTCATTTGTCCTGATGGTTTGGTTATTGTCTGTTGATTCTAATTTTATATTGCTGGAAAAGAAAAAGTGCGGGCAAACGCATATGCAACTACGTTTGACCGCACCTTATACTGTTGTGGGTATATCGTTTTACTTCTTCAACTTACCGTAACGGTTCATGAAGCGGTCTACGCGACCTGCAGTGTCCACAAGTTTGCTCTTACCTGTATAGAATGGGTGAGAGGTGCTTGAGATTTCGACTTTAACCAATGGGTAAGTTTCGCCTTCAAACTCTACAGTATCGTTAGATTTGCATGTAGATCTTGAAAGGAACATATCGCCGTTGGACATATCTTTGAATACGACGGGGCGATAGTTGTCTGGGTGAATACCTTTTTTCATTTTACTTTTATATGTTTTATTATTAATAAAAATTTCGCTGTTTGCAGCGTGTCGTATAAGTAGCATTTCGCCACCATATACTCACAAGGTGCAAAATTACGAATAATTCTGCACCCTGCCAAATATTCAGGATAGTTTTTTACTTTACCGTAACTTTCTTAATTTCCCATGTTGTGGCGATTTCTTTGGTACTGTTGTATTCAAACGCAACGAATACTTTTTCCTGACCAGCATACTCTTTCAAGTCGCAAGTAGAATCTACGAAGTTCCAATTCTTGCCTGAAGGAGGATTGTTGATAGCCAATGGCTTCCAGTTGTTGCCATCGGTAGAAACAAGTACCTTGACAGCATCGTTGAGAGCCGCCGACTTCAAATAGTTCAAGGCATTGTTGAAAGTCAGGGTAGCTGTGTTCATGCCCTTTAAGCTGAATGCAGGAGAGACGAGGCGGCTTTGCGTTTCATAGTTGGTGTTGTTGGCACGGCCTGTTGCCTTCATTTGTTTGAAGTTGGCATCGTGGAACCATACCTTTGTCAAACCTTCGGGGAGTGCCTTTACATCTACGATAGTGAAGTTGGCAATGTTGTTGTCGAACGTTACATCTAAGCCTGTATTGGTAGGTGGAGTGGTTTCTTGCACCTGTCCATTAAGCGAATAGATGTAGTTGCCTTGACCAAGCTGCTTGACGCCATTGGTATGTGTCATCAGCTTACCGCAAATAATAACCTTGTCGCCCTTCTTGATTTTATTGCTGTCTGTGAACTTCACATTGCCCAAAGCTTTTCCACGGAAAACGTAGAACTGGTTGGTAGTGGTGCCATCGTCAGAGATGTAGTAGGTGGCATTGCCGTATTGGGTGTTGATTTCCTGAACACTTACGACGATACCCTTTACATAGACTTCCTTGTCGAGCCCTTCTCCTTTGGTAATATAGTTCTGTGCAGCTACAATATTGAAAGGGTCGTCCTTCGTACCAGTGCCTTTAGCCTCCATATCAGAAGGGTCTGGTGTCTTGTTGTCTTTCTCGAACGTAATGTCGTATGGCATTGGTACATCTTCGCAACTTGTCAGTGTGAAAGCAGCGATAGCCAATGCGAACATTGAATTAATTAATTTCTTCATATCTGTTTTACTGTTTTGTTTGTCTATGCTTAATGTCTTATTTTACTATGAGGTTCTTGAATTCCCACGTAGCAGCTGTTGTTTCCGTACTGTTGTAGAAGAAACTAATGTAAATCTTCTTACCACAGTAAGCTGTCAGGTCGGCTTTTGCAGTTACAAAGTCCCAATTCTCGCCTGTTGGCTTTTTGTCGATGACGAGGTCTTTCCAGTTTTTGCCGTCGGTAGAGGCTTGTACTTTCAGTTCTTTGTCGAAGTCGCCGAAGTAGCGAGCTGCGTGGTCGAAAATAAGTGTAGCCTTTTTCACCTGTGTAAGGTCGATAAGTGGCGATGTAGCACGAGCGTGGGTTTCGTATCGTTTGCCATTAACGTAAGCCGTAGCCTTCATTCCGTAGGTTGGAGAAACCCATTTCCAAACGAACGTTATGCCAGATGGAAGTGTGCCTTGGTCGAGTATCCAGTCGGTTGGTGCTTCTGCGAACGAGTTGCTGTAAATCGCTTTCTCTGCTGGTGCAACAGGCTTGATATCATCAAGAGAGCGGATAATAATCTCCCATTGATTGTTGAAACGCTTGAAAATACCTGTAATATCAACCTTGCCAGTAGGGATTTTGGCATTTGCAAACTTAGCGAAGTTACTGTTGTAGACAATTACTTTTTTGCCGTCTTGCTCGTTCAGAGTCCACGAAACGCTGCCTGGACCACCTGTTGTGTTAGCGAAGGTACCGTTAACGGAAGGTGTGCTCGACTTGAAGCTGACGTTGCGAATGATGCCGAGCTTACCAGCATCTTTCTCAAGCGTCCAATTGGTGCTGGCAGAACCATTTGCAAACTCTTCAGCCTCTACGAGATTACCCAAAGAAAGAATCTTATAGTGCTTGTCCCAGACGATGCGGCTAATGCGCCCGATAGAGGTTGTGCCCTTCGCATTCATTGTTGGAACTCCAATTTGTGCTTGCTTACCGTAGTTTCCTATATAAAGGTCTTTCAAGTCGATAAGCACTTCCGTTCCAATAGGAAGGATACCGTAAAGCCCACTTTGTCCAACAGAAACGATGATAGCACCTGTTTTGTCTTGCAGTGCTATTTCGTTATAGAAGTTACCTGCTATGTCCGAGCTTGTAACAATACCTTTTATTTGCAGGTTTTCGGTAACTTGCTCATAGCTTACTCCCTCGCGATAATCGGTGTTGATAGGTTTTGCGAACTTCGTTTTGAGATCGGCAATGGAAATTACATTTGTTTCTGTCAGTTCGTTGTTGCCGTATGGCGCTGGCATAGCCTCATCGGTTTCTGCATATCTGTCGCCCATGCACGAAGCAAAGAGGGTGCAGACTGCTGCCATCATTATATATTTTATATTCTTCATATCCTGTTTCTTTTAGAATTTATAGGCTATATTCAACATTCCGTTGATACCATTTACATAGTATTTCTTAGGATTCTTGTTGAAATCGTATGCACGTGCGGTAGCCTCGCCTGTGGTTTGATTGATTGTATAGCTGCTTCTGCTCTGTTCGTAACCACCTGAAACAATCTTCTGATTATTTAGAATGTTGGTTATCATCAAGTTGATAGAAAGGCTTCCGCGCTTTAAATAGATGTTCTTACCAACGGAAGCATCGAGCATAAAGCCGCCTTTTCCTTCGCTCTGAGCGTATGGAGTGTAGTTGCCTTCAGCATCAATACCGCCAAATTTTGTACCCATTGTGCGCAAAGTGCTGCCATAACGGAGGCTTGGAGCATAAGAAAGATAGATTCTATCATAGTAGTTACCCTTCAAATCAATGAACCAACCGCTTTGATGGAAACTCAAAATACCGCTGTATGCAGATAGAGGGGTACCGCTTTCGCGCATTCCTTCGTTGTAGACAATGTCTTTATAGAAGGTGCTCTTTGTAGAGTTCATATAAATAACGTCAGCATTGTTGATGTTCTTTGCTTCGCTCCAAGTTCCCAAAGCTTTGAAGTTTAAGAAGCTTGTGAGTTTGAAGTCAAGTCCCAATTCTATACCGTAGTAATTCTTTTTGATGCCAGTCATGCTGACATAGGTAAACGAATTGGCATCGTCGAAGTAGAAGTTCTGCCACTCTGTTACGTGTGTAAGGTGGTTGTAGTATGCACTAAAGTTGGCGCGGAGCCAGCTGCCGACATATTGATAGTTTATTTCGCTTGAGAAAATGCGTTCGTTGCGCAAGTTCTGGACGAAGTCATTGTTCATTTCAGGCGATACAAAAGCATTGTTTGCTTGTGGTGCGCGATGTTCGTAGCCTAAGCCGAGAGAGACAGCATTGCCACCGCCAATTGTCCATGTACCACTGAACTTACCGCCACCTGTAAGGAAGTCGGCGTGTTTGCTCTTTCCATAAGAGTTGTTAGCAAACATTCCGTTGCGCATGTGGCCGTCTCTGTACATATTGTCGTAGCCCATTTTGGCACCAACCATATAGTGAAGGTTGCCAAAAGTATGCGAGAAGTTTGTCCAAAGTGTACCACGGCGCACATTCAGATTGTAGTCGTAGCCGAACTTATCGCCTTCATAAACCAATGCGCCGAGCCCTTGTGTGCCCATTGTATTTAAGTCATACTGAATGCGTGGGTCGTTTGCAGCGTAAGTTCCGATAGCGTATGTGTTCACGTTGTGGAAACTCTTGGCACCCAAAAGGTCTTCCATCGTTTGGTAATGACGGCCGAAGTTCTGTCTAACCATAAAGCCAACGTTGAACACTTTGTCTTTACCGATGTGTGTATTGAGCGATGAAGACAATGTTATGGTAGCGTTGTCGTTATGCTTTGCTTGAACGTAGTAGAGTGCATCTTGTCCGTTTGCAGCAGCTTGACGGTTAGCATAGTAAAGTCTATCCCATTGTATTTGGCGGTTCTCCTTGTTTTTCCACCAATTAACAGCTGTATTCCAATCGGCAAATGCCTGCGCTGTGCGGTAGCGAGTGTTTTGCTCGTTCCATACGTCGTAATAGCTACTTGGCAAGTTTTTCCAATAATCGGGCTGTGGATTGTCGGCATTGTTGTAGTTCAGCTTGGTGCTTTTATACATCGAATACTTTCCAAACAGACTTGTCGTGAGCTTTGTTTTGTCGTTAATCTTCCAATCCCAAGTGAAAATAGCTGCTGGAGCGAAGTCGTTTACTACACGGCTGTTGCGACGATGGCCGTTCTGGTAACCCCAATAAGGGTTGTATTGGTAATCGTTAACCAACCAATAAACCTCGTCGGTGCTTGCTCCTTGCGATGCACGCTCGGTGGGATTACCCCATGTAGAGAAGCTGAGCGAGTGTCCGTTGTTCCACTTTTTCTGAACACCGAAGAAGTAAGAGAGTGCATTGTAGAAAGTTCCTTCTACATAACCGCGGTTTGCCCAACGATAAGTAATGTTGGTTGCAAACGCCCAGCCTTTGCTGTTGAAACCACTACCGTAAGTGTACATTCCTCTTAATGTGTAATTTCGGTTTGCACCTGATAAGGTTATGCGGTTTCCGCCAGCCATCGAACCTGCTCTGAAATCGTAGTTATTGCTTCCTGCCATATCAGTCAATGAGAAGTTGTTATTCTCAAATGGGAGCGCAAAGTCTACATTTCGGGTTTGTTGGTTGAGTCCGCCTACCAACGAATAACGGAATTGTCCGCTCTCCATATCGTTCATTGGTGCGCCATTGATGTAAACATCATTGTACTTTGGACTTAACGCACGGTATCTGAAGCGTAATGGAGAATATAAAAATCCGACTTCAGAGGCGTACACATTACTATTTGAATTTAAGATAGTAACATTCGAACTTCTGTCGTTATCCTCTCCTAACTGTGCTTCTGTGAACGTAAATGCTGATTCGTCCATCACATTCTGTGTCTGCTCGTGCCGTATCGTGTCGGTGCTATTGTTGTTCTGTGCAACAACCATTGACGAACTGCAGAGCGCAATCACAGCGAGTTTCAACTTTTTCTGCATATCTTTTATTAAATATAATTATATTATTTTAGGTTGCAAAGTAACGAAATATTTTTGGAAAAGGAAAGGATTTTTTGAATAAAATTTTAATAAACGTGCTTTATTATCAGATAAATTCACGATATTTGCAGATTGAATACCCGATTGTGGTTTAATTTTTGCTTTGGCAAAATATTTTATTTGATTAAAAATCATACAATTATAACAATGAAGAAATATCTATTTTTCCTGATGTTTATGGTGCTTTTAGGCACTAAAGTTAATGCACAAAAGAAGTTTTCAGTTTACGGAGTTGGTTTCTACAATCAAGAAAACCTTTTCGATTATACGCACGATGAAGGCAAGAGGGATATGGAATTTACCCCAAACGGCTCGTATAAATGGAATAAAATGAAGTATGAGAGCAAGTTGCGTAATATGTCTAAAGTGCTTGCAGAGATGGGAACAGATGTTCTTCCTAACGTTGGCTGCGCCTTTATAGGCTTGGCTGAGGTTGAAAATGCGCATGTTTTAGACGACTTGACTGCGCAGCCAGCACTCGCAGCTCGTGGTTATAAGTACGTCCATATTGAAGGACCAGACAAGCGTGGCATTGATTGTGCCTTGCTTTACAACCCTAAGCTCTTTACTGTGCGTGATACAAAGCTTGTTCCTTATATTTATGAACGTGCAGAAGATACCAAACACGCTACACGTGGATTTCTTACTGTAAGCGGAACAATGGCAGATGAGCATGTAACCGTTGTTGTATGCCACTGGCCAAGTCGTGGTGCAGGCTCTTATTATCGTGAATTGGGCGGCAAGCAAGTCAAGGCTTTGAAGGATTCGCTTTTGCAAGACGACCCCAATGTAAAGGTTCTTGTAATGGGAGATATGAACGACGACCCGACAAACAAGAGTATGTACGAATGCCTATCGGCTAAAGCAAACATCGAAGAAGTGGGCGCGGGCGATATGTATAACCCTTGGTACAATGTCTTGGTAAAGGAAAACACAGGTACTTTGCAGTATCAAGGCAAGTGGAACTTGTTCGACCAGATTGTGATGACGCCAAACTTCCTGAACAAGAACAATGAAAAAGACTTCTCAAATTTGAAGTATTGGAAGCATCAGATATTCCGTCGTGATTATCTTTTCCAAGAAACGGGTCCCTATAAAGGCAACACCAAGCGTACAACTGCAGGCGGTGTATGGCTTGATGGCTATTCAGACCACCTTCCAGTAGTAGTTTATTTGATGAAGGAACAAAAGTAAATGGAGATAGAAACTCACCCATTTGAGCCGTGGCTGCCTACCAATGCCAAGTTGCTGATGCTCGGAACATTCCCACCTGCGCCCAAACGATGGGCAATGGAATGGTATTATCCGAACTTCACGAACGATATGTGGCGCATATTTGGGCTGATATTCTTTGGCGACAAGCTGCATTTCGTAGATGAAGCGAACAAGACTTACAGGCTGAACGAACTGAAACAGTTTCTAAAAGAAAAAGGTGTGGCACTCTTCGATACCGCTTTGCGCATACGAAGAACCACGGGGACGGCTTCCGATAAGGATTTGGAAATAGTGGAGCCTGCCGACCTTGACGGAATGTTGCGTTCGCTACCAGAATGTAAAGCCGTACTGGCAGCAGGGCAACTTGCCACCAAAGTCTTTACCGAACACTACAATATAGATGCTCGTAATTTAAAAATGGGAGAGTACAGAACGTTTGACTTTGAAGGCAGAACGTTGAAACTATACCGACAACCAAGCAGTAGCCGTGCCTATCCGATGAAGGTTGAGAAGAAGGCGGTGTACTACGAACAGATGTTTAAGGAAATACAGATAATTTAAGTATGCACGAGAATATAACGATAATAGGGATTGCAGGTGGCACAGGCTCAGGAAAGACCACCGTCGTAAAGAAGGTTGTAGAGGCATTGCCTCCTCACCACGTGGCAGTGGTGCCGTTGGATTCGTATTACAACGATACCACCGAACTGACTGAAGAGGAACGCAGAGCCATTAACTTCGACCACCCAGACGCTTTCGATTGGAAGTTGCTGACCAAGCAAGTAAACGATTTGCGTAATGGAATAGCCATAGAGCAACCTACTTACAGCTATTTGGCTTGTAACCGTCTGCCCGAAACCATTCACGTAGAGCCAAAGCCCGTGATTATCATCGAGGGAATTATGACGCTTTTGAATAAGAAACTCCGCGATGTAATGGATTTGAAGGTGTTTGTAGATTGCGATTCCGACGAACGTTTGATACGCAATGTCGAGCGTGATATAATAGAACGCGGACGCGACGTTGCAACGGTTGTAGACCGATACCGCAAGGTTCTGAAACCAATGCACGAACAGTTTATTGAGCCAACCAAACGTTATGCAGATATAATTATTCCGCAAGGTGGCGACAATGCAAAGGGCATAGGCATTCTGTGCAGCTATATCAAAGGCTTGGTTCCGCAAATCAAGGAGTAAAGAACTTTAGTAAGAAACAGTCTGTTTAAAGCAAAGGCAAGCAGAAAATAAATAAAGTCCTGACAAGTTTGTATGCAACGAACACTTGTCAGGACTTTTCTTGTTTCTTAATCGAAGTGGTAAACCTGCTTTCTCATTGCAACATGGCAATGTGGAAACAAGCAACTTGCAGCATCAATTCTATTCTTCTACGATTTCGGCATCTTCGATTTTGTCGTCAGAAGGCATTTTCACGCCGTTTACAATTTTAGCGTTCTCAATCTTTTCGTATGCCCGTTTCATTTGGTTTATCTTGATAGCGTTCACCAATTCCACTACACCGTAGAACATTAAGCACCAGCCTATAACCTTCAATGGTAAGGCGGCAGCGTCCATTGGTTGAGCAATGATATAAATACCAATACCTAAAGTTACTGATGGAAAAAGCCAGAACAGAAGCGGAACGCGAGCAAACTGGCGCGAGCTTGCAAGGTTCATAAACTGATTGACAGCTCCTAATATAAGAATTGCGGCAAAAATATAAACCACCCAAGTTATAAATTCGTTCGGCATCAATGTCAAGATAATGCCCAACACGGCGCAACCGATACCCACGATGGGGAAAATAGGAGGATTTGCCTTTACAATATCGCCTTTTTCATCGGTTATTGGTGGGACTTTTGTTGCTTTTTCTTTCTCAAAATAATAGGCGGTGCACGAAATTGCACCCGAAATAAAGAACAATATTCCAGCTGCAATGGTTATCCAAGTCATAGTTTCCACTCTGTATTTTACCAATAATGCACCAATAACAATCGCAACAATTGCACGAATGATAGAACTTTGAATTAATCTCATACTTTTCTTTACCTTGTTTAAACAAAGACCGTTGTGGTCTTTTCTTTACGTTTCTATTGCAAATATACGAAATAATTTGCACTCTATTGTCTAACTATCAAGTTTTTATTACTTTTGCCAGAAAATAAATATAATATATGACAACAGTCTATTTGGTACGCCACGGCGAAACCATTGATAATGCAAGGCGCATTATGCAAGGGCAAACGCAGGGGCAACTGAACGAAAACGGCATACAGCAGGCTAAGGAATTGGGGCAAAGACTTGCCGATGTGTATTTCGATGCATACGTTTCAAGCGACCTTCAGCGGAGCATTGAAACCTGTCGTTTGGTGATTGGGAGCGAAAAGCAGGTACCCATCGTTACGACAAAACTATTGCGCGAACGCGATTGGGGGAGTTTCACAGGAATGTTTATACCAGAGCTTGCCAACCTAAACGACCCCTCAAAGTGGCCCGACGACATAGAAACGCTGGAAGAACTGAAGCAACGGGCAGCACAATTCTTAGAATGGATAAAGCGTGAATATCCCGACAAGGTGGTTTTAGCAGTAGGACACGGCATCATTAACAAGGCTGTTCAAAGTGTATTCTATGGCAAACCGATGAACGAAATTGCGGTAATGAAAAATGCCGATGTGCGGATTTTGAAGATATAGTAGAGGAGGCGGTCGGTATTTTGTAGGAATTATGCCTACACATAGAGCAGATTGGGGCGTGATTTTTCACGTTCCTACACCAAAGTAAAACCGCCACGGCTATGGGGAATGTGATGAGTCGTAACCCTACATTAACGCAATGGTTTTGTAAAGATAATTCGTTGGTAAAATGATAATTTCGATTTGGCATTGCGAAAGCGTAGGTTTTGCGATGCAAAACAGCCGCTTTTACCGTGCAAAACCTACGCTTTTGGAATGCAAAACAATAGGTTTTGCAAAGCCTTGATAGCGAGGTGGTTATGCAATAGTTGGGCTTGTGAAAAATATTTACACTTTTGTTATTCTCTTTTTGTTCATAAAAAGGGGTGTTTCCATTAATTTTCTACAGTTCTGAAGTAGGACTGTGAACCGTTTGTAATGGCTCCGTGCTTTTATTGTAGTCTGTGTTGCGCTAAGTGAATAAAAAACAAGAGGAACACCATATCGCATGGAGTTCCTCTCTACATAACCTTTCTTAAATGCGACTTTAACTTTTCCTTTGTCGCTGAAAAATGTTACTACCTATCAATTATTTATTTATATCTGTGTATGGTCAAGCTGTAAGGCTTGCTTTTATCTATGGCCACCGAATTGCGAATTGCCGTTGTTGAAGTTTCCGAAGCCACTATTTGGCGTTCCAAACGAGCGGTTGCCGCTTCTTGAAGGGGTGAACGACCTACTTGGAACAGGGCGGTTAGAAGGGCTTCCATAGCTGCGACTGCCTCCAAACGTGTTGAAACCTGTGTTGTTTCCAAATCGGCTTGCGCCGTGAGATACGGTTGTTCGTGTAGAACTTCTTCTTGGAGCGTCGTTGAAACCATAGTTCCTGTTGCCACCAAAGTTTCTCTCTTGTTGGTTACCGAAACTCCTCGTTCTGTCCGTTTGTGGATAACCATTGTTCATATATTGGTAATCCTGTTCGTAATATCCGCGCTGGTAGCTGTCGCGCATACCAAAATAGCGTTCTCTATCGTTGTAGGTTACATATCTGCGCCCATTATACCAGCTGCGCCCGCCATTCATTCGCCAACTGTGTCCGCCTCTGTAAACTGCGTAAACACGTGGTCTGCTGAAATAATAATAGTCGCGGCGTGGGTATCTTGAATAGATACTGAGACACCAATAGCCTGCGTCCCAACAAAGCGGACGGTAGAAATAGGAAGCCTCGATGAAAGAGCGGTACTGCCAATCTAATAGTATATAGCTCAAGTCAAGGTTTCTATGCCTCCAATATGCACCGTAGAGGTCGTCTGCATTGCTTATGCTCATCAGGTAGTCTAAGTTTATTTCAAATGCAGCTTCGTACTGTTCTTCTGTCAAATTAAGCTCGTATGCCATCTTGTCGGTCAAGAACAGTGCCTGTGCACGAGCCTGTTCGTAGCTCATTGAATGGGCTGATGTTGCTATTGTAAATAGTGCCATTAAGGCAATTATGTACTTCTTCATAATTCTTTCTCCTCTCTTTTTTCGTTATATAGTGTGGCAAAACCTACGTCTTATGGTGCAAAGGAACGCTTTTTCCTGCATTGTTGAAAAGGATTTTCCCTAATATGGGGAGGATTTTCCCTAAAGGTGGTTTTCTTGTTTGGAAGCTGATGCGTGAAGTAAGTCTGTTTTCTTCGTTGCCACTGTTCGGTTGTCTTTCTTGCAAATTACATGCAAAATAATACTAAAATTTTTAGTAAACGATTAATTAAGAGCGGTATGCCTTTCGCAAATCAATTATAAGTAGTATCTTTGCAGATATGAGCAGAAGAAAATATATACTTGTCGTCCTATGTATGTTTTCGTTTTTAGGAGTCAAGGCGCAATATAATATACAATGTGAGGATACGTGCGACCACGTGCATGGACTTGATATGAGCCATTATCAAGGCGATGTGTGGTGGGAAACAGTAGCTACTAACAGCAACCATAAGCTAAACTATGTTTATTTGAAGGCTACTGAAGGCAGGGATTTGATAGACCGCAGGTATTACGAGAACATACAAGCAGCAAAGCGAAACGGAATGAATGTGGGCTCTTACCACTTCTACCGTCCTCAGACACCGCAATTGGAACAGTTGCATAACTTCCGTGCGCAGTGCCGTCCGCAAGACCAAGACTTGATTCCGATGGTCGATATAGAGACCACAGGCGGACTGAGCGACTATGCGTTGCAAGACAGCTTGCTGAAGTTCTTGGATTTAATGACAAAAGAATATGGCGTTCGCCCATTGGTTTATACATATACCAATTTCTACAATAAGCATCTTATAGGCTCGCTCACAGGCTATAAGCTTTTCATAGCGCAGTACACGGCTCGGGAGCCAGTACTCAACGATGGTCGAGATATATTTGCCTGGCAGTACACGGGTAAGGGGTATATAAACGGAGTGCGTGGTTATGTAGACAAAAGCCGACTGATGGGGCGGCACAGTATGCGTGAAATTCGCTTCTCCCGACGGAAAACGAATGTGCGCTACTATTAAATAAGGAAGTAGCCCATACACATTGACTTACTAACGATACTGTAAAATTAAAATTCAATAGCAATGATTATAAAGTGTCCTGAATGTGGACATCAAGTCAGCGATAAAGCACCAGTTTGTCCAAGTTGTGGAGTAGAAATTGCGGGGCACCTCGTAAAGTGTTTCCATTGTGGCGAAATCTATCTGAAGGAAGACGTTGTTTGCCCGAATTGCCACCACTCTGAACCTGTAAATGGCAACACAACGAAAAGCGATATCGTAGATGTGTTTGACAACTATGACGAGGAGGTAGTGGCAGAAGCTGTATCTAACGATACCGAAGAACCTGTTGCTCCTATCAAGATAGAACCTGTCGTCGAAGAAGAACTTCCTAAAGCTACGCCAGTTCAAGAGCAGAAAGCACAGCAAAAGAGAGTTTCGCCCACTGAAGGGGAGCAAGTAGACAACACAGTACAACCTGCAGCAAAAAACAACCATACGGCTCTTTTCGTATCTTTGCTTATCGCATTTATCATGTGTGCCGTTCTTCTGTTCTTCTATAATAAAGGTAACGAGAACCATGAAGCCGAGGAATACGAAATAGCATTGAAGAGCAATAACCAACAAGTAATGGAACAGTTCTTGGAAGACTATCCAAACGCTCCGTTGGCACACATCAATAGCATCAAGAACTTACTGAACCAAGACAAGCAGAAAAGCGAAGAATGGGGGCACGTGGTTCAGCAAAATACCATTGCAGCTTACAAAGCATATCTTGAGGCGCACCCCGACACACCGCATAAGGACGAAATTCTGAAGAAAATAGAAGAACTGTATTGGGACGAAGTTGTAAGTTTGAATACAGAAGCTGCTTATCTTGGTTACAGAGAAAAGTTTCCAAAAGGAATCCATACCAAGGAGGCTGACGAGAAATTGAAGGTGATGCTCGACAACACATCGACGCCAAGCGAGGAAAAAGCCGCAGTTGCAGCTGTGCGAAAGTTCCTGCAAGGCATCAACAGCAAGAGTACTTCCAAGATTCAAGAGGTAGTGGCACCCTCGTTTAACTTCCTCGGTGCGGGTGGCGCAACAACGGCTGATGTGGCAAAGTATATGCGTGAAAAGCTCTATCAGGCAGACGTTAATAATGTAATGTGGCATCTTGGAACTGCTATGAAGGCTACAACCGACAAGCAAGAAGGTGGTGGAACCATACAGACAATTACCATTCCTGCTCGTTTGGTAATAGAAAGAAAAGGTGGAACAGGCTCCAGCAGATACACAATCAAGGCGCAAATGCAAAACGGAAAGATAACTTCTATTAATTGGATATTGCAAGCTGCTGCGCCAACGCCAAAGTCTGAATAGTAAGAAAAAAGCTGTGGTAAATGGCAAAATGCGTAAGATAATTATCAGATTGTTTGGTAGATAGAAAAGAAAAATGTAATTTTGCACCCGCTATTACGAGATAATGGCATTAAATTCAAACCTAATTAAAAGAATAAAAAACAAATTATGGCAACAAAAATCAGATTGCAACGCGGAGGTCGTAAAGGCTATGCCGTTTACAGAATTGTAATTGCAGACGTTCGTGCACCACGTGATGGTAAATTTACTGAAAAGATTGGTACTTACAACCCTAACACCAATCCTGCCACAGTAGATTTGAATTTCGACCGTGCCCTCTATTGGTTAGAGGTAGGCGCACAGCCAACCGACACTGTTCGCAACCTACTCAGAGGTGAAGGCGTTTATATGATGAAGCACCTTCGTGGCGGTGTTAAGAAAGGCGCATTCGATGAAGCTACATGCCAGCAGAAGTTTGATGCTTGGAAGAAGGAAAAAGAATCTTCAAAAGAAGCATTGGAAAAGAAGGCTGCCGACGAGAAGAAAGCAAGTGTAGCAAAGAATCTCGAAGAAGAAAAGAAGGCTAACGAGGCTATTGCTAAGAAAGTAGCTGAAAAGAAGGCTGCTGCAAAAGTTGAGGAAGAGGCTGCAAAGGCTGCAGAAGCAGAAGCTGCTGCTCAAGCTGAAGCACCAGCAGAAGAAACTGAAGCACCTGCTGAAGCTTAAAAACTTCTTTTACAGAAATAAAAAAGACTGCAAATCTAATTTCAGATTTGCAGTCTTTTTTTGTGTTCATATAGTGTTGGCAAATATTAAGTTTTCCTTCTGTTTTGTAAAGATTATTTTATCGAAAAATGATAATTGTGCTTTGGCATTGTGAAAAAGGTAATAGATGGATACTGCTGAGGAAGGATCCTGAAAAATCAGATAAGAAGTATAAGAAGAGATTGGATAATATATTAGAAACAAACAACCCCTTGGCTACTGCATATTACCTGTATGAGGACATAGATCAGATATGGATGCAGAAAAACAAGGAAGAGGCTCTGGGACAATTAGAGTATTGGTGCAGACAGGCACAAGAGAGTAAGCTCTATTGTTTCAAGAAGGCTGCGGCTTCACTCATGGCCAGAAGAACTGGAATATCAGCATGGTATGATTACCAAATATCCAATGCAAGAGTCGAAGGAATAAACAATAAGATAAAAATGATAAAGAGAAAGGCATATGGATTTAGAGATGAGAAATACTTCGAGTTAATTTTGCTCGGATTATATGATGAAACCAACGCAATTATGCGATGAACCTGTTTTGTGGTGGCAGGATGAGTAGGTTTAGGATAATCAGCGTATTATGCTTGGTAGGGTGTGATAGTGTTTTGTTGCGATTTTTCATACCTTTATTATATATAGAATATAGGTGCAGAGAAGTGGAAGAAAAATGCTATGGGGTTTTTAATGTGAAACAGGAAGATAGTGAAAGGTAGCTGCTTCTTTAATGAAACAGAAAAAACGAATAAAGAGACAATAAGTTAAAAATACCTATAAATGGGCATGCGGGTTGTGGAAAGAGGTGTATTTTGTAAGGTATAGATAGCATTTTGCAGGGTAATAAAATAGCCTTAATACCTAAAAATAGGTATATAAATAGCAAAAACACCCCATTTTTGCACATCTCGAAAAACATGTGCAACTCAAAATACCGATAAGTAAGTATTGTAATAAATACGGAAAGAACCTACCTTTGCACTTGAAAAATTGAGAATTAATCAAACGACTTTGTGCCTTTCTGAGGCACTTGGTTAAAAATTTACTAAATTACAATACTGTTATGAGAGAAGAATGGAGAGGTTTCTCAGGCACCAAGTGGCTTGATGAAGTAAACATGCGTGAATTTATTCAGGCAAACTATACTGGCTATGATGGCGATGCAGAATTTCTTGCAGACCCAACAGAGGCAACCAACAAACTCTGGGGCAAGCTAAAAGAACTCCAAAAGGAAGAGCGCGCCAAAGGCGGTGTTCTCGATATGGAAACTGAAATCGTGTCAAGCGCAACTGCTTATGGTGCTGGATATATCGACGAAAGCTTGAAAGACCTTGAAAAGGTGGTGGGTTTGCAGACCGACAAGCCTTTGAAGCGTGCGTTTATGCCATACGGTGGTATCAAGATGGCAGAGCAGGCTTGTACTACATACGGCTACCAACCTTCTGAAAAGCTCCACGAAATCTTCACAAAATATTGCAAGACCCACAATGATGGTGTGTTCGACGCATACACAGACGAGATGAAAATCGTGCGCCACAACCACATTCTTACTGGTCTTCCTGACACATACGGCCGCGGTCGTATCGTAGGCGACTATCGTCGTGTGGCTCTTTATGGTGTAGACTTCTTGATAGAAGAGAAGCAGAAAGACCTTAGAAACTGCGGCGACGGCGTTATGGTAGACGATATTATCCGTCTGCGCGAGGAAATCTCAATGCAAATCAAGGCATTGTACGAGATGAAGGAAATGGCGAAGATTTACGGTTACGACATTTCAAAACCTGCAAACAATGCTCGTGAGGCTGTTCAGTGGCTCTACTTCGGCTACCTTTCAGCTATCAAGACACAGAACGGAGCTGCCATGTCAGTTGGTCGTATATCTACTTTCCTCGATATTTACATCAACCGCGACTTCCAAGAAGGCACATTGACCGAGGCTGAAGCACAGGAACTTATCGACCATATCGTTATGAAGTTCCGCATGGTGAAGTTCGCTCGTATCCCATCTTACAACCAACTCTTCTCTGGCGACCCAGTTTGGGCAACTCTCGAAGTAGCTGGTCTTGGTATGGACGGCCGCCACATGGTAACAAAGAACGACTTCCGTTTCCTCCATACATTGGAAAACATGGGTCCTTCTCCAGAGCCTAACCTCACAGTACTCTACTCTCCAGCTCTTCCAGAAGGTTTCAAGAAGTACGCTGCAAAGATTTCTGTTAAGACAAGCTCTATCCAATACGAGAACGACGAGGTTATGCGTCCAGTTTGGGGCGACGATTACTCAATCTGCTGCTGCGTATCTGCAACACAGACAGGTAAGGAAATGCAGTTCTTCGGTGCACGTGCAAACCTTGCAAAGTGCTTGACTTACGCTATCAGCGGTGGTGTAGACCACAAGACACGCGAGCAATGCGGTCCAGCACTTCGCCCAATCGAAGGCGACGTAGTTACCTACGAAGAGTTCATGCCTAAGTTCATGGATATGATGGAATGGCTTGCAGACATCTACGTAAACACCTTGAATCTTATCCATTACATGCACGATAAGTACTTCTACGAGGCAGCAGAACTTGCTCTTATCGATACCGACGTTCGCCGTACATTCGCAACTGGTATTGCAGGATTCAGCCACGTGGTAGACTCTATCTGCGCTATCAAGTACGCAAAGGTTAAGATTGTTCGCGACGAAACAGGCTTCCCACTCGATTTCGAGACCGAAGGCGAATTCCCACGTTACGGTAACGACGACGAAAGAGCAGACGAAATAGCTGTTTGGTTGCTCAAGACCTTCATGACAATGATTAGGAAACACCACACATATCGTAACTCTGAACCAACAACAAGTATCTTGACCATCACATCAAACGTGGTATATGGCAAGTACACACCAGCTATGCCAGACGGTCGTCCATCGGGTGCTCCTTTGGCTCCAGGTGCAAACCCATCTTACGGTGCAGAGCAAAACGGATTGTTGGCTTCGTTGAACTCAGTTGCAAAACTTCCTTACGAATACGCCCTCGACGGTATTTCAAATACACAGACCATTGCTCCAAGCACATTGGGCAAGGACGACGAGGAACGCACAAACACTCTCGTTGGTGTAATGGACGGATACTTCAGCCGTGGCGCACACCACTTGAACGTAAACGTATTCGGTGTTGAAAAGCTCATCGACGCTATGGAACATCCAGAAAAGGAAGAGTATGCAAACTTCACTATCCGTGTCAGCGGTTACGCAGTTAAGTTCATCGACCTTACCCGCGAGCAGCAAGAAGACGTTATTGCACGTCAGGCACACGGCAAGATGTAAGCAATACACATTATATATATAATATATATGACCGAAAGAATAATTGGGCTGACAGGTTTAGCCCAATTATTTTTTTACGTTGAAACAGCATCGTTTTCGTGTAGAATGGTTGATACGGTGCACGAAACAGCTAATTGCAAGAGCGTTTCCGACAAGCTAAAGGAGCAATGAAATCCCCTTTTGAACATTGCACAGTGCGAAAACGCACTTCTTGAGGAACGAAAAAAGAACATTATGACAGAACAAATACCCACAATAGAATACAATACAGAGAATACGGAACGTGCCGACGGCAAGAAACTTGCAAGGGTTCACTCCATCGAATCGTTCGGTTCGGTAGACGGGCCAGGCATTCGTTTCATCGTCTTTCTGAAAGGTTGCACCATGCGTTGCCAGTATTGCCACAACCCAGACACGTGGGATACGCATTCCGACCAGCTGATGACAGCCGACGAACTCTTGGCGAAAGCCATTCGCTTTAAAAGCTATTGGGGCGCAAACGGAGGCATAACGGTGAGTGGGGGCGAGTCGTTGTTGCAGATGGACTTCCTCATCGAGTTCTTCCGCAAGGCAAAAGCGCAGGGCGTTCACACCTGTCTCGACACATCGGCGCAGCCTTTTCGCCGTACAGGAGCGTTTTTCGAAAAGTTCGAAGAGCTGATGCAATATACCGACCTGCTGCTTTTCGACATCAAGCACATCGACACCGACGAGCATAAAAAGCTGACAGGGTGGGGCAACGAGAACATTCTCGACTGCGCACGCTATCTGTCTGAAATCGGCAAACCCATTTGGATTCGACACGTACTCGTGCCTACGATAACCGACAAGGACGAGTATCTGCTGCGTTTGCGCGAGTTCATAGCCTCGCTGACGAACGTAGAGAAGATAGAAGTGTTGCCCTACCACACGCTCGGTATCTACAAATGGGAAAACCTTAACATACCCTACACGCTGAAAGGAATACCCGAACCTACACCCGAACAAGTGCAGCACGCACAGCAGATATTAGAGGGAAAGGTGTAAAACCTGTAAAACTAAAATATTGATATAACGAAAAAACTTCGATAAACCGAACACTTGGTTTATCGAAGTTTTTTTGTTTATTGTCGTAACCGACTATCGTTCAGCCGAAAAGTCAAAACTTTCGCAGATCCAAATCAGCAATGTCCGAACTCATCGAAGCATTGCCACGGCAGCAAAACGCACTTTTCGAGGAACGGAAAAGAAAATTATTCAAAGTAATACAAGAAGGTGGCAACGCCTTCCAAGGCAGGTTTGCGCTCGCCTTCAATCTCTATTTGGAACTTGATGCCCGCCTTGCAGATGCCTCGCAAGTTCTCGATGCTTTCCAACCAAGACACCAAACGAATGCGCGAATCCACGAGTACAGGGCGTCCGAAGCGCATTTTGTCCATACCGTAGTTCACCATCATCTTCAGATTATGCACCTCAATGGTTTGGTTCCACATGTGTGGCAGCAGCGAAAGTGTAAGGTATCCGTGCGCAATCGTGGTCTTGTAAGCACTTTCTTTCGCCGCACGCTCCGTGTCTACGTGTATCCACTGATGGTCTAAAGTAGCATCGGCAAAAAGGTTGATGCGCTCCTGATTAACTTCCAACCATTCGCTTTCACCGAGTTTCTTGCCCAAATAACTTGCCAACTCTTCGTAGTTGTTTACTATTAGTTTCTCCATTGTTTTCTTCTTATCTTTGTTACTTGCCGACAAAGATACTAAAAAAGTTCCTAATCTCGCCACCTCTGCATCACTCTTTCCTCTTAAAATTGCACAAATAATGTGTTAAGTGTGCAATTTTAACCCCTCCCATAGCCACCCATACAAAAGCTACGCTGTTCTTCTTCCTATATAATGGTTTTGAAGTACGTGCAGCAGAGGTATGATTCATCACCTTCCTAACACCAACGAAACAGCAACATTGTTATAAAGAAACGCCAGCATTACTATAAGAAACAGAATAAATTCCTCCTCTACACCCTGTCCGCATATCCGCAGTGTATATAGGGTGATTTTACAAGGAAACCACCTTTATTTTGTAAAAATAATTCTGACGAAAAACGATAATTTCGATTTGACGTTGCGAAAGCGTAGGTTTTGCGATGCAAAACAGCCACTTTTACCGTGCAAAACCTACGCTTTTGGAATGCCAAACAATAGGTTTTGCAATACGCTGATAGCGAAGTAGTTATGCGATAGATGTTCTTGTGAAAAATATTTACACCTTTATGGCTATATAAATATAGGAGACAGTTACACCCTTGAGGGTATTTATTCCTTCTAATAAATGACACCAATAAACATAGAAACAGGGATTCTTCGTAATGTGATTTATAGTTTGCAAGGATATTTATGTTTCCACTGTCGTTGGATATAGCAGAAAACAATTTTCCATACAAATTGCCAAGAACTATTTTATATCCCCCAATTGTTTGATGGAGTTGAGATAATCTTGTTCCACATCGCTGATAGTGCGTTGCTTATATTTACGATATTCAATTGTTGCGTGCTCTATTGCTTCAGCGTGCGACACTTTTCCAGAATCCTTCAGAAGCTGTTCGCCCGACATTGTAAGTATTCTGTCTAAATAGTTTGCCCAGTCTTCCATTGTCATAGGCTGTTCGCGCTCAGCCTGTCGCTCTGCAAAGTCTAAATATCCAGACACCAATTGTCCCATTGCCCGAAGCTCTTTGTCGTTCAAATAGTTCTTGGCTGTACGCGCTTCAAACAGAGTTGGTTGGTTTCCCTTAAAGGTGAGCAGACCCATAAATTCCTTTTCGGCATCAGCACGTTCTACAATTAGCTCGGCTGCCGTATGCTTATGAATTGCATAATGAATTTTATTCTGCACCTTTTGGAAGAATGTCTGCGATACAGAAGCACGTGGATCATAGTCGATACTGGTTGCATAGATTTCCAAAACCTGTCGATACAGCACCTTTTCGGTTGCCCGAATATCTCTAATACGGTCTAAAAGCTCCTTCCAATAGCTGCCTCCACCAAGCTCTTTCAGCCTGTCATCGTCGATAGTAAAGCCTTTTGTGATGTATTCTTTCAGGCGTTGTGTTGCCCATTGGCGAAAGCGAGTGGCTATGATACTGCGCACACGATACCCCAAGGCAATAATCATATCAAGGTTATAGAAGGTAGTTAGATACATCTTACCGTCGGCGGCAGCTGTTCGGAATTTCCGAACAACTGAATCTTCTTGTAGTTCGTCCTCCTCGAATATATGTTTTATGTGTTCACTTACATTCGATTTGCTCGTTTTATATAAGCTGCATAGCTGAGCTTGGGTGAGCCATAAGGTTTCGTCTTCAAGCCTTACGTCTAACTTTGTCGAACCACTTTCGTCTGTATAGATGATGATTTTATTCTTTTCTTCCATATCCACCTACTAACCATTAACACCTAACGATGATGCCTTTACGTTCGTAACGTATTGAATTTCCACTACAAAGGTAGTCTTTTTAATAGATATAAACGAAGATTGTTCAGGCGATTTTATGACTGCGCAAAGTGTAGGGAGGTTCTGAAAAGTGTATATATAATAAGGTGGGAAGGTGTAGCGACTACGAAAAGAAGCGGTGCGGGTATGAAAAACAGAACGAAATTCAGTACTGCGACAGCCTAATGCACTTGTTTACACACCCAAAGTGTAGTGCCTTTTACGTGGTGTGTATCTTATTTAGCCACTGTCTAAACATAGCTGTTTGGCGAAAAAGAGTTGCAAATTGTTACTTGTTGCAATATATATTTCGTACTTTTGCAACGCGAACAAGATATTTTGGATTTATTCCAATAAGGTAAAAGGATTATGAAATAAGGGCGACAAGGAAGACGAACTGTGTCTGTTTCTTTTTTAAAAAGTAATAACAGTATTTAGGAACGACCCAGTTGCCCACGAACAAAGATACATTTAATATAAAAACAAAAACATTATGAAGAAGACATTTATTTGCACCGTGTGCGGCTATATGCACGAAGGAACAGAGGCACCAGCTGAATGCCCAGTTTGCCACGTAAAGGCTGACAAGTTCAAAGAGTTCAACGGTGCTGCCCTCAAGGGTACAAAGACCGAAGCCAACCTTATGGCTGCGTTTGCAGGTGAGAGTCAGGCACGTATGAAGTACGACTATTATGCAGGCAAGGCTCGCAAGGATGGCTACGAGCAGATTGCTGCTCTCTTCGAGGAAACAGCCATCAACGAGCGCATGCACGCTAAGTTGTGGTTCAAGTTGTTGCACGATGCAGGCATTCCAAGCACGGAAGAGAATCTGAAGGACGCTGCTGACGGCGAGAACTACGAGTGGACCGATATGTACGAGGCAATGGCTAAGGACGCTATGGACGAGGGTTTCCCAGAATTGGCAATTAAGTTCCGCAGCGTTGGTGCTATCGAGAAGAAGCACGAAGAGCGTTATCGCAAGCTGTTGAAGAACATCGAAGACGAGGCTGTGTTTGCTAAAGATGGTTCAGCAATTTGGCAATGCCGCCAGTGCGGCCACATCGTTGTTGGCAAGAAAGCCCCCGAAGTGTGCCCAGTTTGCGCTCACCCAAAGAGTTTCTTTGAAGTAAAGGCAGAGAACTACTAATCGTCTGATGCGACGAACGTGCGATGCCGATGTTCCGATTTCTCTTTCTTCGGACGGTCGGTTCATCGCAAACGAAACAAAAAAGCGAAACGCTGCATACGGCGTTTCGCTTTTTTGTTTTGTAACAACACTCCATAAGCCTTTTCCTTCTAAATCTTCTGCCACCTATCGAGTGGGAGAGCGAATAGAAGTTGTGCGATGAGAAAACACCTACAAAATCGCTCATGTTTTGTAAAAATAATTCCGAAGAAAAATACTAATTTCGATTTGACACTGCGAAAGCGGCTGTTTTGCAACGCAAAACCTACGCTTTTACCGTGCAAAACAGCCGCTTTGGGAACGCAAAACAATAGGTTTTGCAATGCGTTGATAGCGAGTGTGTTACGCAAAAGTTTCCGTTTGAATAAATCTTTACAGTTTTATGAGCATGTTTTTGTCTGAGTTTCTATTAAGAAAAGGCTTAATATTTATGGTCAGTCTTCCCTTTCTAAGTAAGAAAACAACAATATGAAGCATTGTTTATCAGTGTTCGCCAATCTTATAAATGGTGTATGCGAATCACAAAAGTGCATATTGAAACACCGCAAAAGTGCACATTGAAATGCCACAAAAACGCACATTATGTTGTTTAATCAATTATATATATGTATATTTGCAGTGTTTTTCTAAGTATTAAAGTATATGGAGTACTACGAAAGAGTAGCAGATAAGATGCTACGTGATAGGCTTAAAGCCTTTGGTTCTGTTTTGATTGAAGGACCAAAATGGACGGGCAAGACTACAACTGCCGAACAACAAGCGCGGAGTGTTGTAAAGATGCAAGACCCCGATAAGGCTAACGAGTATCTTGCAGCAGCATCGATAAAGCCTTCTCTCCTTTTAAAGGGCGAGCAGCCTCGGCTGATAGATGAATGGCAAGATGCACCAGTTATCTGGGACGCAGTCCGTATGGCGATAGATAACTCTGGTGGTGCTCCTGGACAATTTATTCTAACGGGAAGCAATACGGTTGATAAGACGAAAATCCGACATACAGGTACTGGTCGCATTACGCGAATGATGATGTACCCTATGAGCCTTTGGGAGTCTAAAGACTCTTCGGGTACGGTTTCGTTATACGAGTTGTTTAATAATCCAAATTATGATATTGATGGTGCAAATAGCGCATTGGATATTCCAGAACTGATTCGTGTTGCTTGTCGGGGAGGCTGGCCTGCAACGCTTCACTTGAGTGCTGAGGCAAGTATGGTAGTTGCAAAGGACTATGTAAAGAGCGTTTGCAATCAAGATATATCTGCTGTAGATGGGAAACAACGCAATCCTAAGATAGCTGAACGAATCGTACGTTCGTATGCAAGGAATATCAGCACGTTGGCAAAGAAAACAAATATCTTGGCAGATGTGATAGGTTCAGAAAATGCAGAAATATCAAAAGGAACGCTTGACGATTATATCGAAGCCTTGGAGAAGGTGTTTGTTATTCAAGATATTGATGCTTGGTGCCCTGCCATACGAAGCAAAAGTGCCATTCGCAGCGCACCCAAGCGTTGTTTCACCGACCCTTCCATAGCTGTTGCTGCTATGAATATCAATGCTGATGGACTTGAAATGCAACTGAAAACCTTCGGATTTATCTTTGAACAGATGTGCGTCCGCGATTTGAGAGTATACGCAGCAGATTTCGATAGCCACCTTTCTTATTATAGGGATAGATACGGTTTAGAGTCTGACCTTGTTCTTCACTTGTCAGATGGCAGGTATGCGCTCATTGAATGTAAGTTAGGTAGTAGTGAAATAGAGGAGGGTGCGAAGCATCTATTGGAGATAAAACGTTTAATAAAAGAACACAACAAAACAGAGAAACAAGTTCCTTTGCGCGAACCTGACCTAATGATTGTTATGACAGGAGGGCAGATGGCTTATACCCGTCCCGATGGAGTAAAGGTTATTCCATTGGCTTGTTTGAAGGATTAAGGCTGAAACTGCTGATGCTTTTCGGAGATTTTATTTTCCTTTCCTTTTGTAAAGGTAACTTCTGAGAATAGTAGCTGTTTTGTAAAGATAATTCGTTAAGAAAACGCTAATTTCGGTTTGGCACTGCGAAAGCGGCTGTTTTGCAACGCAAAACCTACTCTTTTACCGTGCAAAACAGCCACTTTTGGAATGCAAAACAATAGGTTTTGCAATGCGTTGATAGCGAGCGTGTTAGGTGAAAGTTTCTGTTTGGATAAATCTTTACAGTTTTATGGGTTTTCTTTTGATTGTAGAGCTGCTCTTTGCATTGGCTTTTTCTGCGCTTTTCAATGCAGCAATGTGGGTGGCTGAAGGTAGGTTTTTATTTTTTCCAGAACAAGTTTGTAATGTCGTTCATCTTGTTTTCGTTCGTTATCCGATACATACGCTGATTGGTGCGGCGGCTGTCCAATCCGCCCAAATGGCGAATGTAAGGACCCACTTTGATGTAGTCGAAGTGGGGCAACTGAATATCGGGCGACAGCGTGGTGCGCCCTGTGTACCAGCCAACCTTCAGTTCGGCGTGGTGTTTCCGCAGATAGGCAGCCAGGCTGTCGATGGCTTCGGGTTCGGAATCGCCGCCCATAAAGCCGATACACGTAATGCGCTCGCTGTTTTCAGCCAGCATTTGTTCTATTGCCTCGGTTGTAAGAGGGTTGCCAACATCTTTCCAAAGAAAGGTGCTGTGGCAGCCAGGGCAGCGGCAAGGGCAGTTGGAAAGGTTGATAGCCAACGTAACCTCGTCGGGAAACTCTTGGAAAACGATGTCGGTGTCTACGAATTTAAGCATCGGAAGAAGTTGTAATTAAAATGGTGTGCACACTGCTCAAACGCAGTATGCACACACTCTCAACGAAAATATAAATCCTTGAAGATTTTCAAAGCATCTTCAATGTCCTCACGCTTGAGGGTTATACAGTGTATTTCTCTTTAGTTGCATAGTAGCGTTTGCCAGCTTCGGTCTGTCGGGCAGCCGAGAAGTTGCTGACGCGCTTCATGTATCCGATGACACGTGTGAGGTAATCGACGTTCTCAGAGTGGCAATGTGGACATTCTTTCAAGTTGCGCTTGTCGATGTGTCCGCACTCGTTGCACACCGTGTTCGGTATGTTGAATGTGAAGTAGTTGCACCCTTCTTCGGCAGCCACACGCATTAGCTGGCGGTATTGTGCCTGCGAAAGGTGTTCGTCGAGGTTCATGTGCAGTGCCGAACCGCCCGTAAGGTGTTCTATGTAGGGCGCGCCGTGCAGACGGAACTTGTCGAGAATGGTGAGCGAATTGTCCTCTACGCGGTAGAAATAGCTGTTGTAGCAGTCGCGTGGTACGAAATATCCATCGGCTTTGTCCCACTTTGCGTGCTTCACACCCACGTTTTCGGCAGGTATCATCTCGCAGTTGAACATCGCTTCCTTTGTGCGATACTGCTTGTTGTAGGTTTCAATGAGTCCTAAAACGCCTTGCACAAACTCTTTGTATTCGTCGTTTGGTGTAATATCCAAGCCCATAAACTCGGCTGCTTCCACAAGTCCGTTGATACCGATGGTGAGGTATTGGCGGTCGATGTTGATGTAGCCAGCATCGAAGAGTGGCAACATGTGGTGGTGCAGCAAGTCTTTCAGATTCTCGTTGTATGCCAACTGCACCTTGTGGCATAGGTCGATAACGTGCGAAAGATACTCTTTGTAGTCAATGTTCTTGTTTACAGCGTATTGTATGCAGCGGTTCAAGTTAATGGTGAGCACGCTCTTAGAACCCGTAGACACACCGCCTGCGCCGAGCGTGTATGAGAAACCATTGTCTTGAATTTCGTTACGGAGACGGCAGCACGAACTCAACGAGTCGGCATTGTCGCTCATATAGGTAAAGAAACTGTGTCCGTCGGCATACATCTGTGCTGCAAAGTCAGCCCATTCGGTGTCGCGGCATTCGCCGTTTTCAGAGAGCAGAGCCATCGTTTCAACAGGGAAAGTGAGCACAGCCTTGGTGCGTTCTTGGTTGAACCAAGTCATAAAGCGTTTCTGCAACCACGATACGCCTTCCCAGTCGGGCTGCGAACCGTCTGGGAAATAGAAGTTTCCGAAGAGCGATTCAAAATAGAATTTGTCGTAGTAAGATATGTTCCAGAACACAGCCTGATAGTTTCGTGCGCCTGTTGGTTGGTTGAGAGAGTAGACAATCTGCTCGAAGAAGTCGGTTATAATCTTGTCGATGGTGCGCTGTTTCAAGCTCAAGTCCACCACCTTTTCGGGGTGTTGCCAGTAGTCTTTGCCGTATTCCTGCTGTATGAAGTAGTTCATATACATCAGAAACTCGGGTGTTGCGCACGCTCCTGCCAACATACTCGATACCATGAACACCATATTGATGAAGCCTCCGCAGAAGCTTTTAAGGTTGGTAGGTGCGGTAGAGTTGCCACCAATCGACGCTGTGCCGCTGATGAGCCAAGGGTACATAGTAATAGAAGCGCAATAGTTAGCAAGGTTGGTTTCGTCGTTCTTATATATAAAGTGGTGTGTAAGCAAGTGTAGATATTCGTCGGAAAGTTCCTTGCCGTACATTCTCTTGATGCGGTCGGTAAGCAAACGGCGGTTCAGACGAATGAAACCCTGCTTTGGAAGTTCGCCGATAAGAGTGGCAATGTTCTTGTTTTCCACGTTGGCATTGGCGTCAAACTTCGAGCCAGTGGCTGCATTCTCTGCGTGGCAGTAGTCTGTAAGGAAGCGCATCTTCTCCAATACCTCGCGGTCTTCGGTGTGTTGGTGGCGATAAACGATGAAGCTTTTAGCCACGTGGTAGTGTCCTTCCTTCATCAAAGCCTCTTCTACTTGGTTCTGGATGTCCTCTACTTTTATGTCGTCGTGAATCTTAATGTTCGCGAGAACTTTAGAAACTGTGCCGAGGTCGGTGGGTTCGCCTACGCTGTCGAATGCCTTTATGATGGCATTCATAATTTTGTCGAGCGAGAAACGGTCTTTAGAGCCGTCGCGTTTGGTGATGGTGAAATTCTTCATTTTTCTTTTTTAGTATATCCTTTTTTACTTTTATTGTTAATAGTAGCTTTACTATATCCCTGTTTTTGAATATTGGAAAATATGTTTTGGTAAACTTTATCCGATGCAAAGATAGGAAAAAGAAAACGAATAAAGCAAACTTTTTTGCGCAAAAATTTCCTATCTTTTTAAGCAAAATCGCTTTAAATGCATTGTAAATGGTTGATAATAAGCGTTTAATAAATTCGCTTTAAAGAGAACTTTATTTTATTATTTAGAAAAAAGAATAAAGTTTTTATGAAAAGAGAGTGGTTGAAATTTTTCTTTTTGGAAAACTTTTTAGAAAACTATATCGCTAAAGTTTTCCAAAAAGAAAAATTTTTCTGTTGTGTCTTCGTGTATTTGTTGTTCGGTTTTGTTATTGTTTTGATAAGAATTGTTGCAGCTTTTGCAGTTCGACTGTTGCTACTTTCCGTCCTTCTTCGTATATTTCCTGCATCTTGTCGGGGTTGTGTGTCATACGTCCGACGTTGAGAGTAGCTTGCGGTCGGATAACGAAAGTGTTGCCAGAACGTTCCTCTTGTTGCACAAACTCGAGTTGTTTGTTATACATAATGTGGCGTTCTGCCAACGCTTTCAGCATTTTGGGGTGGTGATTCAGCTGCAATCGTATCAGCGGCATAATGCCAATGGGTCGCTTTTGGTAGCCCATGGGCTGGGTTAGCACCACAACGTTGCGTTTGTAGCCCTGCCGTTGGAAGAAGTCGAGCGGTATAGAGTCAGCCACACCGCCATCTAACAGCCGCTGACCGTTCAGTTGTACGATTTTAGAAACCAAGGGCATCGATGCCGAAGCACGCACAAACTCAAGTTCTTCGTAGTCTAACACCTTCAGTTGGCGATACACCGCCTTGCCCGAACCCACGTTTGTGGCTACTGCCCAGAACTCCATTGGGTTGTTGCGGAAGGTTTCAAAGTCCACAACATCTAACTCGTTGGGAAGGTAATGGTAGGCAAAATCAGCGTTAAAGTAGTTGCCAGTGGTGAAAAACGACCACCACGAGGCATACCGTCGGTCGTTTGCAAAGCGTTTGTTGTAGCGAATGGCGCGTCCAATCTGCCGTGTCTTGTAGTTGCAACCGAAGGCTGCACCTGCCGAAACACCCACTGCACCGTCGAACTCTATGCCGTTTTCCATCAGCACATCAATGACGCCTGCGGTGAACAAGCCCCGCATTCCGCCCCCTTCCAATACCAATCCTGTCTTCATTTGCTGTTGTCTTATCGTCTGTAAAAATAGAAATATTTTGCGGAAAGTACAAGAGAATACTGCGGAAACACTGTCGGCAGAACGTTAAAGTTCGGATTTTTTCCGCAATTTTCTTTCTCCGTTTATTTCTTTACACGTAAGGAAATATTTATTTACGTGTAAAGAAATTATTATTTACGTGTAGAAAAATATTTATTTACGTGTAAATAATTTGCCGATGTTCGGAAAATGCCGAGCAGCCTACTTCTTCAAAGCCTTGCGTATCACCTTTGCTGCAATGGGAGCGGCTACATCTGCGCCGAAGCCAGCGTTCTCGATGAACACCGCAATGGCTATCTGCGGTTTGTACATAGGGGCGAAAGCGATGAAGGCAGAGTGGTCTTTGCCGTCGTTTTCCACCGTTCCTGTCTTGCCGCAAATGCTGTATTCCTTTGTGTTTATGTCGCGTGCGGTGCCCCATATCACGGCGTTGCGCATACCTTCTATTACGGGTGTGTAGGCTTCGGCAGCAACAAGGGCTTGCCGTGGTTCGAGGAAACGTTTCGGAAGTGGGTTTTCTGCCGTGTTGGCGTGAATGTGCGGTGTGTAGAAATAGCCACGGTTGGCTATCAGTGCTGCGAGGTTGCAGAGCTGGAGCGGCGTTGCGGTGATGTCGCCTTGTCCCATTCCTGCCCAAATAATGGTGAGAGGGTTCCACCCGCCTTGATAGCGGCGCGACAGATATGTCGAGTTTGCCACCAAACCGCCCTTCTCGCCAGGTATGTCTACGCCGAGCGGACCGCCGAAGCCCATACTTACGATGTAGCTGTGCCACTTGTCGATGGCGGCTGCATAGGTGCCATACTTGGCTTTGTCGCCAATCATAGCACGGAAAGACTTTAGGAAATAGGTGTTGCACGAGTTGGCAATGGCAGCTCGTAGCATCAGTGGGGAAGTGTGTTTGTGGCAGCCAATCCTGATGTTGCCTTCGCGGAAAGCCGTGAAGCAAGCTTGCTTTGTGGTGGCTGTAATGGTTCCTTCCGACAGAAGGGCTAAGGCTTGTGCCGTCTTGAACGTAGAACCGGGGGCGTAAGCGGTGGCAATGGCAAGGTCGTTGTTGGCACCTTCGGGCGAGTTTGTCGCCATACAGATAATCTCGCCAGTGCTCGGACGAATGGCTACAACACTGCCTTTGCGCCCTTTCAGCAGTTCGGTTGCCAACTGCTGCAACTCTGGAAGCAGTGTCGTAGGTGCTTCGGTGGTTGTCTTGGCGGTGGTTTGCTTGGCTGTCTTCGCCGTTTTTGCTTTTTCGGGGTATAGCCGTTCCATTTCCCCGTGATATTCCTGCGCGGTTGCTGCTGCTGCCACGAGTGCGCAGACAGCCCCTATAATATATCTTTTCATACTCTTTTAATTGCTGATTTGAGTGTGCAAAGATATGGAAATATCAGGTTATCTGCGCTATATGCGTAGCTGAATTTACGTTTTTTACCTTATTTTACAAGAACGATACACCCCATTTTACAGGAAAAACGCACCCACTTGGAAGACGATGGCACTGACTATCCACGCCAAGGCAGTGGTGTAGACGGCGGCAAAGATGCCCCACTTCCAGCTGCCCGTTTCGCCTTTTATGGCTGCAATCGTTGCTACGCACGGGAAGTAGAGCAGCACAAAGAGCAAGAAACAGAAAGCGGTGAGGGTGGCTAAAGGCTGTGCCTTGGCGTAACTGATGTTGTTTCGCTTCGCTATGTCGGAAGTCATCTGGTGTCGTAACAGTTCGTATTTGCCGCCTTCGTCGTTGTATTCGTTGTCGTCGCCGAACGAATCGTTGTTGGCGTAGAGCACTCCCATCGTTGAAGCTACGATTTCCTTTGCTCCAACGCCTGCCAGCAAGCCCACGTCCAAACGCCAATCGAAGCCCATAGGGCGGAAAACGGGTTCCACTGCCTTACCAATTCTGCCGATATAGCTTTGTTCCTGCTGTGCCTGTTTGCCCATATTGGGGTCGTCGGGTAGGGGGAAGTAGCCCAATGCCCACACGATGATAGATGCAACGAGAATGATTCCTCCCATCTTCTTCAGGTATTGCTTGCCTTTTTCCCACGTATGGCGGCCGATAGCCTTCCACGTTGGAAAGCGATAGGGCGGCAGTTCCATTACGAAAGGTGTGTCTTCGCCCTTCACAATGGTTTTTGAAAAGAGGCGCGCCAGCAGCACTGCCATCGCAATACCAATGAGATAGAGCGACATCATAACCGCCGAGCGGTATCTGGCGGCGAAGAACGAGCCTGTCATCATTATATAAATAGGTAGTCGTGCCGAACAACTCATCATCGGAAGCACCAGCATCGTAACCAGTCGGCTGCGTCTGCTCTCGATGGTTCTTGTTGCCATAACCGCAGGAACGTTGCAACCGAAACCCATAATGAGCGGTATGAACGACTTGCCGTGCAGCCCCATCTTGTGCATGAGCCTGTCCATGATGAAGGCAGCGCGCGCCATGTAGCCGCAATCCTCCATATAGGAAATGAAAAAGTACAGTATCAGGATTTGCGGGAGGAAGACAATGACGGCTCCAACGCCTGCAATGGCACCGTCTACTATCATTGCTTTCACGGGTCCGTCGGGTAAGAGCCCGCTTACAACGTCAGACAGCCACGCCACACCTGCCTCTATCCAGTCCATCGGATATTGTCCGAGCGTGAAAGTAGCCGTAAACATAATGAAAAGGAAGAGGAAAAAGAGCGGAAAACCGAGATACTTGTGTGTCAGAACGTTGTCTACGGTGTGCGTTATACTGTAGGCGTCTTTCCCTTTGCCCGTCGTGTACTTGGCTTCCTGCAATGCTCCGTGTATGAAACCGTACTTAGCGTCCATTATAGCCGTCTCGCTGTCTTCTCCGGTCTCTTCTTTCACACGCTTGGCGGTTTCGTCTCGGTGTGCCATAATCTTCTTTGCATCGGGGAAAGTAGCCACGAGCTTCTCGGTTTCCGAGTCGTTTTCAAGTAGTTTTATTGCCAAATAGCGGGTAGAATACTTCTGTCTGATGTCGAGTTCCTGCTTCAAGTGCTCTTGAATCTCGGCGATACCGTTCTCCAATTCGTGTCCGTGGTTGATGTGAATGTGTCGGTACAACGGCTTGTCGCCCTTCTTTCCCTCATAGTTTTGTATCACCGTGCGGAACAAATCCTCCACGCCTCTGCCCGATTTGAATACCGTAGGCACCATCGGAACACCGAAAAGGGTGCTCAGTTGTTTGAAGTCGATGTGGTCGCCGCGGTTCTCTACCTCGTCGTACATATTTAATGCACACACCATAGGCACGTGCATATCAATGAGTTGCGTTGTTAGGTAAAGGTTTCGCTCAAGGTTTGAAGTGTCTATAACGTTGATAACGATGTCGGGAGTCTTCTCTACAATTTGCTTGCGCACGTAGAGTTCCTCCGGACTATATGCCGAAAGGCTGTACGTACCAGGCAGGTCTACCAATTCAAAGTGGTAGCCCAGCAGGTCGGTATAGCCGTACTTGGCGTCGACGGTAACGCCCGAGTAGTTTCCAACACGCTCGTGTGCTCCTGAAGCAAAGTTGAACAGCGATGTCTTTCCGCAGTTCGGATTGCCTACCAACGCCACGTTAATGGTACGTCGTTGTCGGTTTGCCGCTGCCACAGCCTCGTCTGGCGTCAGCGCAGGTTCGTAAGGGTCGGCTTGGTCTACCTCTATGGCAGGATTGTATTGGGTGTTTCTTGTTTTCGTATGGGGTTCAGCGTCTACCGCCATTACTTCTATCAGGTCGGCTTCGCTGTGTCGCAGGCTCACTTCGTAGCCCATAATGCGATATTTCACAGGGTCTTGCAACGGCGCATTGAGCAGTACTTTCACCTCCTTGCCGTTGATAAAGCCCATTTCTATAATTCGTTTTCTGAAGCCGCCGTGTCCCGAAACCTTCACAATAATACCAGTTTCGCCCGTCTTCAGTTCTGATAACTTCATATTCTTGTTCTTTTATGCAAAAGTACAAAGAATTCGTTGGAAGGATAACACCGCCCTCTTAAAAGTTTGCGAAAATACCTAATAATGGGGATAGGTCGCAGACTTGTTTCGCCATACCCTGACTATTTCATAGTAAAACGCACTAAATTATTGCGATTTGGTATAACCGCATTGTTGTTTTTTCTGTACCTTTGCACTCGAATAATGATGTTATGACGCTTTGCAAACTCGGAAAATCGGATTTACAAAGAACGATTTAACAGAGAATAAAAATAAGAAAAACAAAATGAAAATTACAGAACAACGCAGCAGTATGCTTCACGGAGTGCTCTTGATGGCACTCTTTGCGTGTGCAGCTTTCTATCTCGGCGATATGCGTTTCGCCAAAGCCTTGTCGTTTTCGCCGATGATTGTCGGCATCATTCTTGGTATGCTCTATGCCAACAGCCTGCGCAACAACTTGCCTGAAACGTGGACGCCAGGCATCGTATTTTGCTCGAAACGCATTCTACGCTTCGGTATCATTCTTTATGGCTTCAAGCTCACCTTCCAAGACATTACCGCCGTTGGACTGCCAGCGATTATCATAGACGCCATTGTGGTTACTGCCACCATTCTGATTGGACTTTTCGTGGGCAGACTTCTGAAGATGGACCGCAGCATTGCCTTGCTTACGGCTTGCGGTAGTGCCATCTGCGGCGCTGCAGCCGTGATGGGTGTGGACGGCGCAATACGTCCGAAACCCTACAAGACTGCTGTGGCTGTGGCAACGGTGGTTATCTTCGGTACGCTCTCCATGTTCCTTTATCCAGTGCTTTATCGTGCTGGCGTGTTCGATTTGCCCGCTCAGCAGATGGGCATTTTCGCAGGTTCCACCATTCACGAAGTGGCCCATGTCGTGGGAGCGGGCAACGCTATGGGAGCCGCCATCAGCGACAATGCCATTATCGTGAAGATGATTCGTGTAATGATGCTTGTTCCCGTGTTGCTCGTCATCGCCTTTTTCGTGGCGAAAGACGTTGCGAAACGTGAGGGCACAGAGGGGCAGAAGAACAAGATACAGGTGCCTTGGTTCGCCATAATGTTCCTGCTCGTTATTTGTTTCAACAGTTTCAATCTGCTGCCCGAAGAGGTTGTGAAAGGCATTGTTACGTTAGACACTTTCTTGCTGACGATGGCAATGACGGCACTCGGTGCGGAAACGAGCATCGACAAGTTCAAGAAGGCAGGCTTCAAGCCCTTCCTGCTGGCAGCCATTATTTACTGTTGGCTCATCGGTGGCGGCTACTGCTTGGCACGTTTCGTTGTTCCAATGCTGATGTAAATATCGAATCGAAGCGGTAGAAGTTTTGTTCAAAGCGGTAAGTAGCTTCGCTTGCACACCTTATTATATATGTGGGAAGCGAGCGAAAATAGTGTAAATATTTTTCGCAAGTGTATTTGCTGCATAACTTGCTTATTATCAACGCATTGTAAAACCTATTGTTTTGCGTTCTAAAAGTGTAGGTTTTGCACGGTAAAAGCGGCTCTTTTGCATTGCAAAAGAGCCGCTTTCGCAATGCCAAAACGAAATTGCCGTTTTTCTTTGAAATTATCTTTACAAGGTTAAGGGTGTTTTTCAGGGTTTCTACTAGAATTTCTAGGGAATCTAAAAGAACTAGAATTCTTATGCGAACCAGCTTTTACCTCGCTGCCAAAGGTGCAACACCCCACGCCTTACACATATCCCCAACCAACCTTATACATAAAAAGAAGGCGCGCTCCACGAATAGAGCGCGCCTTGTTTGCTGATGTTTGACAGTTTTAATCAGTACGATTATAAGTTGCCACTGTTGGCTTTTTCAATCATTTTCTTCGATGCGTACATATAAACCTCTACGCGGCGGTTTGCCTGGCTTACACGCTTGTTTTCGATTGGGTTAGAACTTCCAAGACCTTCGACGGTGCGAATTTGACTTGAAGATACACCCTGACCACGCAAGTAGGTAGATACCGACTTTGCACGACGCTCTGACAACGGAATGTTGATGTCGTCGTTGCCCGATGCATCGGTATATCCTTGAATGGCAACGTCGCAGTCGCTGTTCTGCTTCAATACGCCTGCAAACTTCGCAAGGTCGTTTTTAGCAGATGCGTTGAGGGTCGAGCTGTTGGTTGCAAAGAGGATACCAGAGTCGAATGTTACCTTTACGCAATCGAGTCCGTTAGCGTCTTTCGCTGTTTCAACCTTGGCATTGTCTACCTGTGCTTGGGTTTGCTGCTTCACCTTGTCCATATGGCGACCGATGAGCGCACCTGTTCCAGCACCTACTGCTGCACCTACCGCTGCACCAATCATAGTGCCTTTGGTATTCTTACCGATGATGTTGCCCACGATACCGCCGAGCACAGCACCGGCACCGGCACCGCCAGCACTATAAGTTCCCTGATTTGTTGCACAACTTGCTACGAGAGTAGCTACACAAAGTCCAGCTGCTATTGTCTTTAAATTCTTCATAATGTGTGTAATTTTAAACTTTTTTCTTATATATGTTATGTGTCGGCGAACTCGCTTGTTAATGTTTATCCTGCGTAAGCTGTGTGAGTGTTGTTCGCTTTTTGCAGAACAAAGATACAACTATTTCTGTTTTCATACGTCGTTTGCCAACATTTTTTTGTAATTTTGCACAAAATTACGCTTATTGCACTAACAAAGCAAAGGGAATTTCCTATTTTGTCAGGGAATTTACCTATAATGATGAATAAGAAGAAAAATAGATATAGATTATGGCAAAAGAACTCAAAGAACTCACCAAGCGTGCCGAAAACTACTCGCAATGGTACAACGACTTGGTAGTAAAAGCAGATTTGGCAGAGCAATCGCCTGTTCGCGGCTGTATGGTAATTAAGCCTTACGGTTTCGCTATATGGGAGAAAATGCAAGCCCAGTTAGACAAAATGTTTAAAGAAACAGGTGCGCAGAATGCTTATTTCCCCCTTCTTATCCCGAAAAGCTTCCTTTCTCGCGAGGCTGAACACGTAGAAGGATTTGCCAAAGAGTGTGCTGTGGTTACCCACTATCGCCTCCGTGCCAACGAGAAAGAAGGTGGAGTAGAGGTAGACCCTGCTGCAAAGCTCGAAGAAGAACTCATCATTCGCCCAACCAGCGAGACTATTATATGGAACACGTATAAGAATTGGATTCACTCTTACCGCGACCTGCCGTTGATGTGCAACCAGTGGTGCAACGTTATGCGATGGGAAATGCGCACCCGCCCCTTCCTCCGTACATCGGAATTTCTGTGGCAAGAGGGACACACGGCGCACGCCACACGCGAAGAAGCTGTAGACGAAGCAAAGAAGATGCTGAAGGTTTATGCCGACTTTGCCGAACAATGGCTCGCCATTCCTGTAGTTCAGGGCGTAAAGAGCGAAACTGAACGCTTTGCAGGAGCATTGGATACCTACACCATCGAGGCGATGATGCAGGACGGAAAGGCACTTCAGAGCGGTACGTCGCACTTCCTCGGACAGAACTTTGCCAAGTCGTTCGACGTTACTTTCCTCAATAAGGAGAACAAACCCGAATACGTTTGGGCAACATCGTGGGGTGTAAGCACACGCCTCGTGGGTGCGCTCATTATGACACACTCCGACGACAACGGACTCGTGTTGCCTCCAAAGATTGCTCCGCTGCAGGTTGTCATCGTGCCAATCTTCAAGGGCGACGAGCAGTTGGCAGCCCTTACGGCGAAGCTGCAACCCGTTATCGACGAGCTTAGACAGCTCGGCATCAGCGTAAAGTTCGACGATTCCGACAACAAACGCCCGGGATTCAAGTTCGCCGAGTACGAACTCAAGGGTGTGCCTGTTCGTTTGGCAATGGGCGGACGCGACTTGGAGAACAACACCATAGAGATAATGCGTCGCGATACTTTGGAAAAAGAAAACGTTTCGTTCGATGGTATTGTTGAACGCATAAAGAATTTGCTCGACGATATTCAAGCCAACATCTTCAAGAAGGCATTGGATTTCCGCAATGCAAACATTCACGAGTGCGACAACTACGAAGAATTTAAGGAGAAAGTGAAGGACGGCGGCTTCTTCCTCTGCCATTGGGACGGCACGACGGAGACCGAAGAGAAGATTAAAGAAGACACGCAAGCCACCATTCGCTGCGTTCCGTTTATGTTTGAACAGACCGAAGGCGTGGACATGGTGAGCGGAAAGCCCGCTAAGCACCGTGTTCTCATAGCTCGTTCATACTAATTCCTACCCTTATAAACAGCAAAGCCACGCACCGAAAAGTGCGTGGCTTTTGTTTTCTATATGGGCGAAAAACAGGCAATAAGAGTGTAAATATTTTTCAGAAGCTTATCTATTGTGTAACTGTCTTGCTATCAATGCTTTGCAAAACCTATTGTTTGGCGTTGCAAAAGCGTAGGTTTTGCACGGTAAAAGCGGCTCTTTTCCTGTCCAAAAGAGCCGCTTTCGCAATGCCAAATCGAAATTGTGGTTTTCTCTACGAATTATTTTTACAAAGCCAAGACAGTTTTTTAGGTTTTATCCTAGTTATTCTAGAGAATCTAGGAGAACTAGATTTTCTAGACGATAACACTTTCTCTTCGCTGCCAAGCACGCAACAAATCACGCTTTGCCCTGCCTTCTCGTACGGTTTCGGGTTATCATTGTGCCGAAGATATAAAGCTCGGCATAGTCTTCCCACGTGTCTATGAACCTTACGGCAATGGTGGTGGCGAAGGCTGTAAGCCCCGTAAGCACCCAGTAAGTGGTAGAAAGGGTAGAGGGATCGCCCATTTTCACCGTCTCGCTGTCAAGCCAATACATATAAAGGAGCAGCAACAGCGGTGCGCCCACCACAAGTATGGTGCACAATTTTACTATCAGCGAAAGGCAAAAGAAGTAGACATAGTAGCCCAGATTTTTCTTAATCAGTTTCTTTCCCTTTTGTGCTGTTTCCATTTCGCCTGCCAAACTGCGCACCTTTACGGCTACACTGTTCATCGAAAACGTTAATAATAAGATGTAGAGCCAATTAGGCGCACCCATTAAAGCAGAAATGATAAACGCTGTAAACATAACCGCACTGAGAAGAATGCGCCAACGTGTGCGACGGAAAGTTTCGCCCAAATGTTGTTGCCAATGCTTGTAGCCCAAGGCAATGCAGCTTTTCACGCTGCGTTCTTTTATCAAGTCTTCCATTTCTCTATCGTTTTTATACCTTTATGATTCGGTTGTTACACCTTTTTCTGCTCTCTTCGCTTAAACTCCGAGCATACTACGGCTGTTGCAATGGCAACGTTCAGCGATTCGGCACGTGTTGTTCCGACCGAGAAGTTCGGTATCAGCAGCTTCCTGTTCACCCGTTGTCGTATGGCTGCCGATATGCCGTTGCCCTCGTTTCCCATTACGATGAGGCCGTTTGCAGAGAGCTTTTCTTCGTAAATATCCTCACCGTCAAGCAGCGTTCCGTAGATAGGGTAGTCCTTTGGCAACGAGTTGATTAACTCGTTTAGGTTCAAGTAATACATCTTTACCCTTGCAATGCTACCCATAGTGGCTTGCACCACTTTCGGATTCCAGCAGTCTGCCGTGTCCATCGAGCAGAAAATGCGCTCGATACCAAACCAGTCAGCCACACGGATAATCGTTCCGAGATTGCCAGGGTCTTGCACGCTGTCGAGCGCAAGTGCCAGTTCGTTTTCGCCAAGGAGCACCTTGTGTTCTGTACCGACTGCCGTTTCGCACTCGCCATCCTTCGTTTTCGTCTGCTCAGGCAGTTTGAATATGCCGAGCTTTCCTTGTGGGTGTTGCAGGAACGACACCTTTTTAATGTCCTCTTCCTCCTCGAAAAGTTCCACCAACTCGAACCCCGCAGCAAGCAAATCGCCCACCACCTTAGGTCCTTCAGCCACAAAGAGCCCCTGTTTTTCTCTCCCTTTCTTCGTTTCGAGTGCCCGAACGAGTTTTATTTTATTCTTTGAAATCACTCTACAAAAATACAAAAAAACTATCTGTTTGCGCTCTTTTACTCCCAACTTTTTAGTATCTTTGCCCCAAAATTAGCGGTATTAATGTTTAGGATAAAAGGTTTCCATACATATTTTCTACTGTTTTTTGCCACTTTAGCATTGCTTTTGTCGTCGTGTTCGACCGATAAGTTTGTGGCAGACGGTAGCTATTTGCTCGACAAAGTGGAGTTGTGCTCCGACGAAGCCGACTTTAATGCGACGCAGTTGGCGCAGTATGTGCGACAAAAAGAGAACTCACGGTGGTTCTCGTTCTTTAAAATACCGCTCGGAACCTACTCTTTGGCAGGGCGAGATACTACCAAGTGGATAAACAGAACGTTGCAACGCATCGGCGAAAAGCCCGTTTACTACGATACATTGCAGGCTCGTCTGTCGTGCGAAGACCTTCGTGTGGCAATGAACAATATGGGTTATATGAACGCACGTGTAGTTTTCAACACGAAAGTGAGGGGCAAAAAGCTGAAAGCCATATATACGCTGCTTCCGGGTAAGCCGTTTATGATAGACCGTTTCAGCTACGACATTCAGGATTCGATAATTGCCGACATTCTTAAACCTAACCTTTCGCAAGGCTTTGATGCCACCCACCCACGCCAATTCACCGTTTTGGCACTCGATAACGAGCGCAAACGCATCACGAAAATACTGAACGACCAAGGCTATTACCGCTTCAACAAAGACTATATATACTATACTGCCGACACCGTGCGCGGTTCTCGTGCGGTAGACGTTACGCTCCACCTTACGAAATATCAACCATCGTCTGCGTCGGAGCCTGCCTTGCACCCTCGTTATATTGTCGGAAGGGTGAATGTGCTGCCTGGCGACTCGACTGGATTGCATATCCGCCGTGAGATTATAGCCGACAACACGCTCATAGAACCTGGAAAATACTTCTCGGCAACCGACCTTCAGACTACCTATAACAACTTGGCTCGCTTGGGAGCAATACGCTATACCGACATTGAATTTAAGGAAATGCAGCGTGTAGACTCCATTATCGTGGGCAAAATGTTAGGCTATCAGCAGTCGGAAAAGCGATATTTAGAGGCTAACATTAAGCTTTCGAGCAACAAACCCAACACGATTTCGTTCCAACCCGAAGGCACCAACACTGCAGGCGACCTTGGTGCGGCTGCCGTTCTTACCTATCAGAACCGCAATCTCTTCCACGGAAGCGAGCTGTTCAGTATAGAATTACGTGCCGCTTTTGAAGCTATAAAGGGGTTGGAAGGCTACAACAACCACAATTACGAGGAGTATGGGGTGCAAGCCCGCCTACAATTCCCACGCTTTCTTTCGCCTTTCTCTACACGGGAGTTCCGCCGTCGCAGCAACGCTGTGTCCGAATTGTCGGTCAGTTGGGATTTGCAAGACCGCCCAGAGTTTCACCGTCGTGTCTTCTCGGCAGCGTGGAAGTACAATTGGAGCAACGCCCGCCGCCACCTGCGCTACGAGTTGGAGGTGCCCGACCTAAGCTACGTCTATATGCCGTGGATTAGCGAACGCTTCAAGAAAGACTATCTCGACAACGTAAACAACCGAAACGCCATATTGCGCTACAACTATGAAGACCTCTTCATTATGCGTGCAGGCTTCAGTCTAAGCTATAATCGCAACGACGATGTAGCCATCAGGGCAAAGGTAGAGTCGGCAGGAAACCTCCTTTCGCTTGCCGACAACCTGTCGAACTTTAAGAAAAACGAGCAAGGACAGTCGAAAATATTCAACATTGCCTATGCACAGTACCTTAAATTCGACTTCGCTTTCACACGTATATTGCGTTTCGACCCCCGCAACTCGCTTGCGCTGCACGCCGATTTCGGCATTGCCTATCCTTACGGAAACAGCAAGGTGTTGCCTTTCGAGAAGCGTTATATTGCAGGAGGCCCTAACTCGGTGCGCGGTTGGAGTGTCAGAGAGTTGGGGCCGGGTGGCTTTCGTGGAACCGATGGGCGCATTGACTTCATCAATCAGACAGGTGATTTGAAGTTGAATCTGAACGCTGAGTACCGCACCCGTTTGTTTTGGAAGTTCGACGGAGCGGCTTTCATTGATGCAGGCAACATCTGGACACTGCGCGAATATGCCGAACAGCCTGACGGACAGTTCCGTTTCGATAAGTTCTGGCAGCAGATTGCAGCGGCTTACGGATTGGGTTTGCGTCTTAACTTCGACTATTTCATACTGCGTTTCGATGCTGGTATGAAAGCCATAAACCCTGCCTACACTTCGTTGAAAGAGCATTTCCCACTCTTCCATCCACGTTTTGGACGCGATTTCACCTTCCACTTTGCTGTCGGATTGCCTTTCTAAAAATACCGAAGCACACTTGAGCGTTCAGCAAAGCGAAAAAACAAGAATGTCAGAGAAACTCGAAGCCCCAACGCTTTGTGTTGTTAAATAGTTTTATTACTTTTGCAGCAAATTACAATATAATGCTTAAATTCATATCTTTTGGCAGTGGCAGCAGTGGCAATGCCTACTTTCTTTACACCGAAACCGACGGAATCTTTATTGATTGTGGTATCGGCCTTCGGACGATAAAGAAGTATATGCACAGCTATGGGCTACATCTGTCGATGATTCACAATATACTTATTACGCACGACCACGCCGACCACGTGAAATCGGTGGGCTCTATGAGCGACAACCAAGCCATTCCTGTGTATGCAACCAAGAAGGTTCACGAGGGTATTGTAAACAACTGGTGTGTCAGAAAGAAGGTTGTTGCCGAGCAAGTGCGATATGTGGAGAAGGGCAGAACCGAGCAAATAGGCGAGTTTACCGTAACTCCGTTCGAGGTTCCGCACGACAGTACCGACTGTGTAGGCTACTGCATAGAATGCCAAGGGCTAACTTTCACGCTTGTAACCGACTGCGGACACATAACAGACGAAATCCGTACGTTCGTGTCGCGGGCGAATTACTTGGTCATTGAGGCGAACCACGAACCCGAAAAGCTTGCTGCAGGTCCCTATCCGCAGTATCTGAAGACTCGCATAACGAGCAAAACAGGGCACTTGAGCAATGCCGAGTGTGCCCAAACCATCGTTGAGAATGCCACATTGGGGTTGCGCCACGTTTGGCTTTGCCACTTAAGCGACGAAAACAACCACCCCGAATTGGCTCGAAAGGCTGTAACGAGCGAGATGGCAAGCCACGGATTGGTAGCCGATGTAGATTTTATGGTGGAGGTGTTGCGGCGGAAAACGCCCAGCGGAATATACGAATTGAAATAAGAAACATATATATAGGTATTGGTAAAGCCCCTTGTAACACACGTGGTTGAAGGGGCTTTTATAATGCGGAATGCCGATGGAGGCGTTGCTTGGTGCGCTTTTGATAATGAAAAAGCAGCTGGGTTATTTAGAAAAATATAGGAAAACTAGACCCTCTAGAATTTCTAGTGCAAAACATGAAAACCACTTTGGTTTTGTAAAGATAATTTATAGGGAAAACAGTAATTTCGGTTTGGCATTGCGAAAGCGGCTGTTTTGCGATGCAAAACCTACGCTTTTACCTTGCAAAAGAGCCGCTTTTGGAATGCAAAACAACAGGTTTTGCAAAGCGTTGATATACAGTCTGTTATGCAATAGTTTTGCTTGTGAAAAATATTTACACTTTTAATGCGCTCAACATCAATATTCTGTCTACGTCGGTGATGCTGTTTTGCTCGAACATATAGTAGTCGTTGTCGAATTCTTCCTCTAATTTGGCGTCGGGGTGGTTTATCTTCCACTGAACGAGGTAGTTTTTTGCCTCGCTCGGATTGCCGTTCACCCAATGCGCATAGGCAATGTTGAGTGCATCGTCGGGTAGTGGGTCGGTTTCGGTGAGTGCGTTGTAAATGTGCAAAGCCTTTTCGCCGTTGCCGTTGCAGATAAGTGCCCATGCCAAAAGACGCTTCACTCGGTTGTCTGTTTCGTCGCTTAGGTCGAGTTCGTACGCTTTGTTTAGTGCCGTTTTCGTATCGCCTGTGGCTATCAGACAAAGACAATGGTTTATGGCGTATGGCTTAACGTCGGGCAGAAGTTCGCATAACTTGCCGTAACAGTGCAAACCGAATCCGTAGTCCTTGCGTTTCAGGGCAAAAACTCCTGCTGTTTTCAGTACCCAAGTGTTGTCTTGCTCTACGCCTATTGCTGCCAAGAAGTGTCCCAAGGCTTCGCTTTCGTCTCCTTCCCGTTCGGATTTAAGCCCCCTAAACACTTGATAAGTAGCTGTTTCGCTGTAAAAAGTTTCGAGTATTTCGTCTAAGTTGGCTTCGTGCTTGTGTTTGTGCAGGAACATTGCCAAGGACATCTTAGGTTCTATGTAAGCTTCTTTCACGAACAAGTCGTGCATCATAAAGAAAGCCTTGTAGCTGCCACTCTTCTTGAAAGGGTTGGCAATGTCTTTGTTGAACGCCAATTTCACTTCGAAAAAGCGGTACAAATCCTGTATATAGAGGCGACGCAGGAAGTCGGGCGTATAGTCTACTGGTTCCGAAACAGGCAGTCCGATGCCGTCGCCAGACTTTATTACTTCCAATATATTGGCAGGCAACTGGTTGATTATCTGTGCCATTGTGAGGGCAAGCGAATACTTGTCCGACTCGCAGAAGAGTCCTTGCTCTGTCATTTTATCGAGAAACGAACTGTCGCCAAGCTTTTGTGCCACCTCTTTCAGCCCAGGGTGGTGGGCACTGAAAGGCATAAACCAATTGGCAATGTGGTCGAAAAAGGGGAAACGCTTCATCTTACTGAAACCTCCAAAATAGATGTCGGAGCCTTGTTGCTGCATCTTCATCATCTTCTGGATACTCTCCTCCATCATCTCCATCTTGTGCTCATCGGCATCGGGGTGCAGAATGTTTTCCAAAGCGTCGCTCTCTTTCTCCGTAATGCCGAAACGGTTGAACTGCAAATCGGAATTCTTCATAATGTTGGGCATTATGTCGCGCTGTATCTTGTCGTTGTCGCGCTCGGCGTCCATACAGTTGAACATCTGCTTTTGCAGGTTCAGCAGTTCGCGTTTCATATCCTCGCTGGCTGTCAGCTCGTCCATAAGCGATGCCTGTTCCTTTACAAACAGCGGATCATCGGTGAGTGACAGCACGCAGCCCACTAATGCACGCTGTCGCACTTTCTCTTCTTGGGCGTGTCGGTAAACATTTACGAGGGTGGAAAACTTCTTCACATCGTAGATTGTCATCGCAGAAAGGCTGATGGCACTGACGATAAGCATTTGGTCGGAAGCATCGATGGTGGGTGATGTGAGTAGGTCGGTGTAGAATTTGGCATCGCTTTCAGACCATTGGCGCGATACCAAAAGGGCATTGAAAAGGCGTTCTATGAAAGTTTGGTGGCGTTCGTAGAGTTCCGTTTCCTTGTTTTTTCGTTCCGCTTCGGGGGCTAACGAGAGCATAGCAATGTCGGAAACGAAGTTTTCGAGCACAGAGCGCACGAAACTGTGGCTAAGGTTCAACTGGTTGGCAGTGCGAAAAGCATCTACGAAAGTAGGCTTGTTCTTGCAGTTCCAGCTTAGCAACAAGTTGGCAGTAACCTTGTAGAGATGTTCCAAGAGCGATTTGTAGAGCCCTTCGCGGGCAGGGTCTTTGAAGCCCCGCAGCATATAGTCGCACATTAAATTGTAGTCGTTTGCAATGGCGATAAACTTGTCGTAGTCCACCAACGAGGGTTTGCCGTTGTATATTGGCTGCAATACTTTAATGGCTTCGTCTAACTGTTTGGCACTTAAATGTTCGAAAGCAGTGCCAATATTCATTTCTACGTTCAATGCTGTGTTCTCTTTAGTTCTGTTTCGGCGGTATTCCTATTCTGCTTCTATGGTGTTGTTGCAAGTTGGCAGCTATGTGTCGGACTTGTTTATGGGAGAATATTCCTTGCCTTGTTAATGGCTCTTTCGCGTGGTGCAATTACTCGTTTGTAGGTTATCTTAGGCAATGCAGCCACCACTTTGTCGTCTACTTTCATATATTTCTTGATGAGTGGTGCAAAGTATTGTATGGAATGACTGTTCAATATATCCACCGCCTTGTTGTAAGCTGCCTCGAAAGCACGCTGATGTTCTATCTTCGGATTGTTCACATAGACGATTGCGCCAGGTATGAAAGTCTCATTTACCGAGCTGTATATCTCTCGGTTGCCCAAGAGTTTGGCTTGTGTGGTCTGCGGTTCGCTCGCCCAGATAGCGTCTATTTGGTTGTTGTTGAGCATTTTCAATCGAATGAAGATGTCGTTAATCTGCGACCCATAGAACCTTGAAGATATGTCGTGTCCAGAGAAAACGCGTATCGTGAGGTACTGCATTATGGAGTTGAAGGTCAAACCGATAATCTTGTTGCCCAAGTCTTCGGGTCTTTTCACGCCCGATTGCGGTGATGCCAAGAGCTGCCAAGTGGCGTTTGTCTCGGTCATATAGTCGAGTACGATATGCTTTTCCTCTTTCAGGTATTCCGCCCGAATAAGGTCTGTAACCGAAGCCTGTACACGTCCGTTCTGCATAGCTGTGTCGCAATTCAGCTGTGATGAATATTCCTTCAGTCGAATGTCGATGTTGTCGGGATTATACAGATTGCTATCCTTGAGCAAAAATATGGGCAGACAGTCCATAGTAGGCGTAACGCCCACCTTGAACGCACGTGCATAGGCAACTTCCTCTACCTTGTTCTTGCGCTTTCCGATTAGCGAATCTTCCTCGTCAGATACTTGACACCCAACCAATGTGATGGCTGCAAAGAGCAGCAAGTATTTTATTCTCTCCATAATATTGCAAAAGTAAATAATATTTTTGTAATAACGAAAAAAAAGAACTACTTTTGTCGTTAAATTATGACAAAAGACAAAACAGCCTACGTCTGCGATAACTGCGGGCAGGAAAGTGCAAAGTGGATTGGCAAATGTCCGAACTGCGGACAGTGGAACACGTTCAAGCAAATCCGTATCGCCCCCAACACGGGGCTGAGTACGGGCGAAAAGTTGGTTGCACACACCTTTGGCGCACCGAAACGCAACGTTCCGCAAGCCCTCAATGTGGTTTCTTCGGCAGAAGAAATCCGTATTGATATGAAGGACAGCGAATTGAATCGTGTGCTTGGAGGTGGACTTGTGGCAGGCAGTATGGTGCTGATAGGTGGCGAACCGGGTATCGGCAAGAGTACGCTGACGCTGCAAACGCTGCTCGCCACCGACCGAAAGGTGCTCTATGTGAGCGGTGAGGAAAGTCCGCAGCAGATAAAGATGCGTGCATTGCGCATTGCCGAAACCATTCCTGACAACATCGTGATACTTTCGGAAACATCTGTGGAAAAGATATTCAGCTGTATCAAGGACGTGAAGCCTGAACTCTTGGTTGTAGACTCTATACAAACAGTTGCCACAGAAACAGTTGCAAGCAGTGCTGGAAGTATTACTCAAATACGGGAGAGTGCTGCTGCCTTGCTCCAATTGGCGAAATCGAGCGACATTCCTGTCATTCTCATTGGTCATATCAACAAGGAAGGCTCCATTGCGGGGCCGAAAGTGCTGGAGCATATCGTAGATACGGTGTTGCAATTCGAAGGCGACCAACATTATATGTACCGCATTTTGCGCAGCATAAAGAACCGTTTCGGCTCTACTTCCGAACTTGGAATCTACGAAATGCGCCAAAACGGCTTGCGTCCGGTAAGCAATCCGTCGGAGTTGCTGCTCACCGACACTCCCGACGACCTATCGGGGGTTGCCATTTCGAGTGCTATCGAGGGGGTGCGCCCCTTCCTTGTGGAGACGCAAGCCCTTGTTTCGTCGGCTGCTTACGGCACTCCGCAGCGTTCGGCAACAGGTTTCGACCAGCGTCGCCTCAATATGCTGCTCGCTGTGCTTGAAAAACGAGTGGGCTTTAAGCTGATGCAGAAGGACGTTTTCTTGAATATAGCTGGCGGACTGCGCATTACGGATATGGCAATGGACTTGAGCGTGATAGCGGCAGTGCTGTCGTCGAACGTCGATACTCCTATCGAGGCAGGCTGGTGTATGGCAGGCGAAGTGGGATTGAGCGGCGAAGTGCGTCCCGTAAGCCGTATAGAGCAGCGCATTGCCGAAGCCGAGAAGCTGGGTTTCAGCCACATCATCATTCCCAAGAACAATGCGCAGGGCTTGAAAGGCAGATACAAGATAGCCACGCACCCCGTTGCGAAGGTGGAAGAAGCCTTGCGCCTGCTGTTCGGATAACAGGTCGGGCAAGACGATGAAAGTGTAAATATATTTCACAAGTGTAACTATTGTATAACAGTCTGTATATCAAAGCTTTGTAAAACCTATTGTTTTACATTCCAAAAGCGGCTGTTTTGCACGGTAAAAGCGTATGTTTTGCAGCGCAAAAGAGCCGCTTTCGCAGTGCCAAATCGAAATTACTGTTTTTCTTCGGAATTATTTTTACAAAATCGAGGCGGTTTTTAGGTTTTTTGATAGAGTTCTTAGGTATTCTAGTTTTTCTAGATTTTATAGATGAACTTGCTGTTTTCTTGGTGTTAGGAGCGTGATGAAACACGTCCCTACCTGTGTTGAGGGACGGTTTTTGTGCTTGAAGCCCTATATATAATAAGGTGTAAGGATAGCAAAAGCCTTGTTGCAGAGTTTGCGAGGGCAATATTATTCCAATTCAGAAAGTTCGAGCCAGCGCAGTTCTTTCTCGTCCAACTCGTCTTTTTTCTTCGGCAGGAGTTTGCTGATTTCGGTGAGTTGGTCTATCTCGAGCGTGCCCGAACAGAGTTGTTCCTCCATTGTGGCAATTTCGTTGGTGAGTTTTTCTATATCCGCCGTGAGCATTTCGTATTCTCGTTTCTCCTTGTAGCTCATACGTTTGCGCGTTTCGTTGTGGTAGTCGCGCTGCGTTGCGGTTTTCTTTTCCTTTGTCTTGTTTTCCTCCACTGCTTCTTTGCTCTTCAAGGCTTGGTAGTCGCGGAACTGCGTATAGTTGCCAGGGAAGTCCTTTACCTGTCCGTCGCCGTTGAAAACGAGCAGATGGTCTACCACCTTATCCATAAAATAGCGGTCGTGCGACACTACGATGACACAGCCAGGGAAGTCTTGCAGATATTCTTCGAGTATCTGAAGCGTCTGAATATCAAGGTCGTTGGTAGGCTCGTCGAGTATCAGGAAGTTCGGATTGCGCATCAGCACAGTGCACAAATAGAGCTTGCGTTTTTCGCCTCCCGATAGTTTTGCCACGTAGTTGTGCTGCATTTCGGGTGTGAAAAGGAAGTAGTTGAGGAACTGCGACGCCGTCATGTGGCGACCACCGCCAAGGTCTATGTAGTCGGCAATGTCGGTTATGATGTCGATAACCTTCTGGTCGTCTCTGAATTTCAGTCCGTCTTGCGAGAAGTAACCGAAGCTGACGGTTTCGCCGATGTCGAATTTGCCGCTGTCGGGCTTTACCAGTCCGAGCAGCATCTTGATGAATGTGGACTTGCCCGTGCCGTTGTTGCCCACGATTCCCATCTTTTCGAAGCGGGCAAAGTTGTAGTAGAAGTCTTTCAGTATGACTTTTTCGTCGAATGCCTTCGATACATACTGGCACTCAAATATCTTGCTGCCGATGTAAACGTTGGACGCTTTCAGTCGGATTTGCCTTTCTTCGATGCGTTGCAGTGCCTTTGCCTGCAGTTCGTAGAAGGCTTCTTCACGGTAGCGCGCCTTGTGTCCGCGTGCCTGCGGCTGCCTGCGCATCCACTCTAACTCGGTGCGGTAGAGATTGTTGGCACGTGCAATCTCTGCCCGTGTGTTGGCAATGCGTTCCTGTCGCTTCTCCAAATAGAACGAGTAGTTGCCCCGATAGGTGTAGATGGTGCGGTCGTCGAGTTCGAGAATAATGTTGCACACGTTGTCGAGGAAGTATCGGTCGTGCGTAACCATTAAGAGTGTCTTGTTCCCTCTCGAAAGAAAGCCTTCGAGCCACTCTATCATTTCGAGGTCGAGGTGGTTGGTTGGCTCGTCGAGAATGAGCAAGTCGGGTTCAAGTATCAGCACGTTTGCCAGTGCCACACGCTTCTGTTGTCCGCCGCTGAGCTGCCCCATAGGCTGGTTTAGGTCGGTTATCTTGAGCGTGGTGAGTATCTGTTTGGCTTTCAATACCTTGTCGGGGTCGCCCTTATGGTTGAAACAAGCGTCGAGAACCGACTCTTCGGGGTTGAATTTCGGACTTTGTACCAAGCAGCTGACGCGCAAGTCGTTGCGGTAGACAATGCTGCCCGACTCGTAACCCTCCTTTCCTGTGAGTATGGAAAGCAGGGTGGACTTGCCCGTTCCGTTCTTCGCAATCAGTCCGACGTGTTGTCCTTCTGCAATGGAGAAGGATATTTCGTCGAACAGGATTTGCGCTCCGAAGCGTTTCGATAGCTTTTGGACGTCTAAATAAGGTATCTGCGCCATAGTTTATTCGGCTGTATCGTTCGCCAATGCCGTGTTGATGCTCTCGATGTAGCCGAGTACTTCCTCTCTGCCCACCTTGCTTTCCGACGACGTAATGAAGTAGGGTGGGGTGATTTCCCACGTGTCTTCCAGCTTCTTCATCCACGCTTCAGCGTTGGCTTTCGCCTTTCCGCCCGACAGTTTGTCGGCTTTTGTGAAGATGATGGAGAAAGGAATGTTGCTTTGTCCTAACCAATCGATGAACTCACGGTCTATCTTTTGCTGCTCGTGGCGTATGTCGATAAGGACGAATACGTTCACGAGCTGCTTGCGTTGCAAGATGTATTGCGCAATCATCTGTTCGAGCTTGTTGCGCACAGTCTTTGAATTCTTGGCATAGCCGTAGCCAGGAAGGTCTACAATGTACCACTCCTTGTTGATGATGAAGTGGTTGATGAGCAATGTTTTGCCAGGCTTTGCCGATGTCTTGGCAAGTCCCTTGTGGTTGCAAAGCATATTTATCAGACTCGACTTGCCCACGTTCGACCGACCGATGAACGCATATTCGTTCTTCGTATCGTTAGGACACTTCGATATTGTAGGCGACGATATGCTGAATTCCGAAGTCTTTATTATCATGTCGGTGGATTTATTGCATGTCGTAAACTACCTGCATAAGTTTCTTGCCCAATGCGTCGGCCTCGTCCATACTGCCTGCCTCGCTGTAAACACGAATGATTGGTTCGGTGTTCGACTTGCGGAGGTGTACCCAAGCTGTTGGGAAATCGAGCTTAACGCCGTCAATGTCGGTTACCTGTACGTCCTTTTCGTTTCCGTAAAGCTCCTTGACCTTGGCGAGAATGGCATCTACATCGGTCTCGGGAGTGAGGTCGATGCGGTTCTTTGCAATGAAGTATTCGGGGTAAGTCTTGCGCAATTCGCTTGCTTTCAAGCCCTTTTGAGCCAGAGAACTAAGGAAAAGTACGATTCCAACAAGCGCATCGCGACCGTAATGGCTGTCTGGATAAATGACGCCGCCATTGCCTTCGCCGCCGATAACAGCACCTACTTCCTTCATTTTGGTAGTTACATTCACCTCGCCAACGGCAGCAGCGTAGTACTTTCCACCGTGTTTCTCGGTAACATCGCGCAATGCACGTGTTGAAGAAAGGTTGCTGACGGTGTTTCCCTTTACGTGGTCGAGAATGTAATCGGCTACACTTACGAGTGTATATTCCTCACCGTACATAACGCCGTCTTCACGTATGAACGCCAAACGGTCTACGTCTGGGTCTACGACAATGCCAAGGTCGTAGCCGCCTTTCTTCATTTCGTCCATAATGCCGCCGAGGTTCTTCTCTATTGGTTCGGGGTTATGGGCGAAGTCGCCTGTCGGTTCGCCGTATAGCAATGTATATTCCACGCCGATTTGGTCGAGCAATTTGGGCAGAATAATGCCGCCTACGGAGTTCACAGCGTCTACACAGACACGGAACTTGCGAGCTTTAATGGCTTCCAAGTCAGCCAATTCGAGTGCTTTCACTGCGTCGATGTGGCGTTGGTCGAACGAATCGTCTTCCTTGTAGCTGCCAAGTTGGTCTACGTCGGCATAGTTGAAATCTTCCTTTTCTGCTATGTCGAGCACGGCAGCACCGTCTTCTGCGGTGAGAAATTCGCCCTCGTGGTTCAGCAGTTTCAATGCGTTCCACTGGCGAGGGTTGTGCGAAGCGGTGATGATGATACCACCATCGGCACCCTCCATACGCACGGCAAGCTCGGTGGTAGGGGTGGTTGCCAAGCCGATATTTACGACATCGGCACCAATACCCATAAGTGTGCCACACACAACGTTCTTCACCATTTCGCCTGAAATGCGTGCGTCGCGTCCAACAACAATCTTTAGCTTCTTTCCTGGGTGCTGGCTTGCGATGTAAGTAGCGTAAGCCGATGTGAATTTAACAATGTCAAGTGGATTCAATGTGTTACCTGTTTGTCCGCCAATTGTACCGCGGATACCTGAAATAGACTTTATTAGCGTCATCTTCTATATAATTTTAAAGCCACGACTACACAGCGTGCGGTCGTGGCGTGTTATTGTTTTATCTTGTTAAACTCCTCGTTGATAGGTAATATCGTAGAAGCAAGCATACGTATTTTTGCTTGCCAAGGTCTGTCCTTGTGCCGATGGAACGATGAGACGCACGTGCGCCAACTTGTCGGTTGCGCTTGTAATGCGTCCGAGTTTAATGTAAGGGAGAGGCACCAACCACCCTTTAGGTACAGATGTGCTGCCGTATGCACGCACCATAACGCTGGAAGCCCTGTCGAACGAAGCCGTAAACGTTCCGCTGTTCTTCGTTACCAACATCTTGTCTACGATACCATTCCAAATCAGCGACTTGTTTGTAAGCTGCAAAGAATCGCCAGCCACGTTGGTTTCGTCGAAGCGGCAGAGTACGGTAGCGGTTTCGCCATTCTTCAGTTTCTCTCCTATGCCTTCTTCTACCAACTGCATATACACGCCCGTAGATTTGAACTGAACATACTGATTCTTCGTTGTATCGGTCTTGAAACCTTGACTTTCAAACTGTTTTTCCGAAATAACGTTTATCTTATGTTTCACTATGAACGCATTAATGGCTTTGCGTTCACGTTCCAACTTGTCAGCGTAAGTGTCTTGTTCGCGGCAAGAGACGATGCTCATTGCGCTCAATACTATTGCGAGTAGAAAGATAATCTTCTTCATTTGCGATATTTTAGTTCCTTTATATATTAACTGCAAAGGTAGCAAAAGAAAACAAATTGGCGCACAAAGTGTTTCTATAAAATATATAAAATATTGTAATTCTGTTCTGTAATTCCCAATTTTGTCGCCCGACCCTGTATTTTGCGGGTGGTGGCGGTTTTGTTTTCTCTTTCATTATAATGCAATAAACTTTCTGAACAAGCGTTATTCATAGTATGAATAAGGCAAAACTACTGAACATTATATTATTGTTCCTGTGCTTGCTGTATGCTGGCAACGCTATGGGACAGACGTTTACGCTGCAAGGAAAGGTGTCCGACCAAGACGGAAACCCCATCGAGTTGGCTTCTATCATGGTTGCTTCGCAAGGCAAAATAACGATGAGCAACCTGAAAGGAGAATTCAGTATGCAGCTGCAAAGCGAAGATTCGGTGAAGGTGCGCTTCTCTATGCTTGGCTATAAGAGCAAGGTGCGCGTGCTGCGTCGCCCCCAAGGCAAGCAAACACTTCAGATTCAGCTGAGCAGCGATAACGAAATGCAGGAGGTTGTAGTGCAGGCTAAGGTTCAGCAACACGGTACCACGGAAGAAATAAAGGTAGAAGCGACCAAGCGAAACCCATCGGTTTCGGGCAATGTCGTCGAAGAAATACTGCAGACACAGGCGGGTGTGTCTACCCATTCCGAACTTTCGTCGCAGTATAACGTGCGTGGTGGCACCTTCGATGAGAACTCTGTATATATTAATAATGTGGAAGTGTATCGCCCATTCCTCGTGCGCAGCGGACAGCAGGAGGGTCTTTCGGTGATAAATGCCGACCTTGTGGAAAGTGTGGGCTTCTCTACGGGTGGCTTTGAGGCGAAGTATGGCGACAAGATGAGCTCGGCTTTGGACATCACTTACAAGCGTCCGAAGCGCACCGAAGGTTCGATAACAGCCTCAATGCTTGGCGCAAACGGCTATTTAGGTATTGCTACAAAGAAGCTGACGTGGACAAACGGCTTGCGATACAAGACCAACAAGTACCTTTTAGGTTCGCTCGAAACGAAGGGCGAATACAATCCTTCGTTCTTAGACTACCAGACTTATCTCTCGTGGCAGCCGTCGAAACGCTGGCAAGTGGACTTTATCGGAAACATATCGGAGAACAATTACAACTTTGAACCCAAAGACCGAGAAACGAAATTCGGTACGCTGAAGAACGTAAAGTCGTTCAAAGTTTACTTCGATGGCAAGGAAAAAGACCTCTTCCGCACCTTCTTCGGTTCGTTAAGCATCACCAACCACCTGACGCCACGCACCGACATATCGCTCATAGCGTCGGCTTTCTCGACCAAAGAGCAGCAACGGTACGACATTCAGGGGCAATACTGGCTCACACAGACCGAAACTTCGGAGAATCTCGGCGTAGGAACGTATATGCAACATTCGCGCGACTACCTGAAAGCAAACGTGCGAAGCCTTAAACTGATGATGCAACAGCGTGCAGGAAACCACAGAGTAGAGGGCGCACTGACGTATAAGATAGAGAAAATTGAAGAAAATTCGGCAGAATACGAATACCGCGACTCGGCAGGCTACAACATTCCGCACACTGGCGAAACCCTCGATATGATATATTCGATGCGTGCACGCAACAACTTGGACGCGAAACGCATAGAAGCATATTTGCAAGATACGTGGAACTTCAAGAGCAACGATTCCGTTCCAACACTGTATCGTCTGAACTACGGTGTGCGTTATGCACATTGGGACTTCAACGGTGAGAGCATCGTATCGCCACGCGCATCGCTCAACATTACGCCAGGCTGGAACCGAAACCTGTCATTCCGTGTGGCAGCGGGGCTTTATTATCAGGCACCGTTCTATAAAGAGCTGCGCGATACCACAATGGTAAACGGCGTAACCTACGCACTGCTGAACAAGAAAATACGCTCGCAGCGTTCCATTCACGCATTGGCATCGATGAGCTACCGCTTTTCGATGATGAACCGACCCTTCAAATTCACGGCAGAAGCTTACTATAAAGCCATCTCACGCCTTGTTCCGTACTCGGTAGACAACGTGAAAGTAACCTACTATGGCGACAATGAAACCTCTGGACACGCTGCCGGATTAGACCTGAAACTCTTTGGTGAGTTCGTACCAGGGGCCGATTCGTGGCTCACGCTCAGCGTTATGAACACCAGTATGAAGCTGAACGGAAAGAACGTACCACTGCCAACCGACCAGCGTTTCGCCCTAAACCTCTTCTTCACCGACTATTTCCCAGGCTCTACACGCTGGAGAATGTCGCTGAAACTGGCATACGCCGACGGCTTACCCTTCTCCGCGCCCCACCAAGAACTAACCAGCACCCCGTTCCGTGCGCCTGCCTACAAGCGTGCCGACATCGGAATGAGCTATCGACTCTTCGATAACCAAGACGGCTCGCGCAGTTCTATCTTCCGAAACGTGTGGTTGGGCTTAGACTGTTTGAACCTTTTCGGCATCAACAACGTAAATTCATACTACTGGATAACCGACATTTCAGGACAGCAGTATGCCGTGCCAAACTATCTTACAGGTCGCCAAATCAACGCCAAAATATCGGTAGAGTTCTAATAAAATGCGACAAATAAGACTTTTTAACGTCTTAAATTTGTAATAATTGCATATTTACGTTAACTTTGCCTGCAATATTTATAATAACAAATAAAAAAAGAAAACATTATGAAGAAATACGAATGTGAAACTTGTGGTTACGTTTACGACCCAGAAGTAGGCGACCCAGACGGAGGCATTGCTCCAGGTACAGCTTTTGAAGATATTCCAGACGATTGGGTATGCCCACTCTGCGGAGTAACAAAAGATGACTTCTTTGTAGTAGAAGACTAATTCAATAAAGAGAATATTAAGGTAAAAAAATGAGGGATATGGCTTTGTGCCGTATCCCTTTTTTAGTTTCAGTAGGTTTCTATTCGGTGGTTTGTTTTTCTTTTTGTTGTTTACGGCAGATGCAGAAAGCATTTTTGGCATTGCAAAGCCTTAGTTTCTACAATACCCAATGTAGGGTAGGGGTGCGGCTCATTGCGTTTTTGGCACCATAGAAACCATAGATTCATTTAGAAATTCTAGTTTTTCTAGAAATACTAGAAGTTCTATAAGAGAACTTAAAAAACAGGCTTGCTTTTGTAAAGATAATTCTAAAGAAAAGCAGCAATTTCGATTTGGCATTGCGAAAGCGTAGGTTTTACGCTGCAAAACAGCCGCTTTTACCGTGCAAAACCTACACTTTTGGAATGCAAAACAATAGGTTTTGCAAAGCGTTGATAACGAGGTGGTTATACAATAGTTACGCTTGTGAAAAATATTTACACCTTTGCGGTGTATCTATCTTGTATTTCTGTGCTGCCCGAACCGCCTATAACGCAAAAGCGCAAGACTATCACAGTCCTGCGCTTTTGTTAGTCTTAAAATAAGCTTTCACTTATTTTAGCTTCCGCTTGATTTGTAGGTTCGCGCCTCTCGGCGTTCCCCCAAAATCTCGCATCAATTTGTTATCCTTTAATCAATCTACTTTTAATTACCTTAACTAAACCTATCTTTCCTGAACAATCTCTCTTGTTCTCCTTAAATAAAACAACTAAAAACCTAAATCTATTACTATTAACCTAAACAATCTAATAACCTTTTTGTCTTTTTGACAATGCAAAGGTACGCAGGTTCTGCAATATAGAAAAATATTTCTACGTGTTTTTTGCGAAAAAACCACCTTTCTTGATTTGCGTCAATCCCTTTGTGTGTACGAACACACTAGACATTCAACTTTTTATGAATATCTCCTTTCTTTGCTGTTGGAGGCTTCACATTTCCCGTTGTCAATTCTATTATGGTTTAATGAGCGAGAAGGAGAGGTGGCTAAACGAAAAAACAGATTGCAGATACCGAAGTTTCGGAATTGCAACCTGTTGTTGTTGGGTTTGGTAAGTATCAAGTTGTATGGCTGTGCGTCGTAGCAGCCGTATATGCGCTGTACGGTTTCTTTAGGGTTCCATACTTGGTATTGCGTCCGCATTGCTGTCGTCTGCGGCGTTGTTGCCTTCGAGCTTCTCTTTCAGGAAGTCGAGCATCAAGCGGATAGCCTTGTTGGTGGCAATGGCAAGATTGATGTCGCGTCCGAAGTCTTCGGTGAGTTTAAACGTTCTAACCTCGTCTTTGTCGCCGTAGCCAATCCATACTGTGCCGATGGGTGCTTCGGCTGTGCCACCGCTGGGGCCTGCTGTTCCTGTTACGGAAATGGCATAGTCCACCTGCAAAGCCTTGATGGCACCGCTCACCATCTGTCGTGCCACTTCTTCGCTGACGGCTGTATGCTCCTGCAAAGTCTCGGCAGAAACGCCAAGCAGCTGTGTTTTAACTTCGTCGGTGTACGACACAATGCCACCCTTGAAATAGTTCGATGCACCAGGAATGGCGATAATAGTTTCGCTTACACGGCCGCCTGTGCAGCTTTCGGCTGTTCCGAGCGTGTAGCCCGATGCGTAGAGTAGGTCGCCAATTTGGCGTGATAATATTCTGCTTTCAAATTCCATAGTCGTTTATTTCTATTCAAATGTAACCTTACTGAAGGCGGGCAAGTCGATAGTAGCAAACTTGCCGTCGCGATACTTGAACGTTCCAACGCTGGCAATCATAGCTGCGTTGTCGGTGGTATAGCTGAACTTCGGTATGTATATTGTCCAGCCGAAGCGTGCTGCGTGGTCGTGGAAGGCGTTGCGCAGACCGTTGTTGGCTGACACGCCCCCTGCTACGGCAACGTGTGTGATGCCTGTATCCTTTACTGCCTTGCGAAGTTTCTTCATCAAAATATCCACGATGGTGAACTCAAGGCTTGCAGCGAGGTCGTTCTTGTGGTGTTCTATGAAGTCGGGGTCGTCCTTTATCCACTCGCGAAGATTGTAAAGGAACGACGTTTTCAGCCCCGAGAACGAATAATCGTAGCCCGCTACGTTGGGTTCGGCAAATTTATAGGCTTTCGGATTGCCCTGACGAGCCAACTTATCGATAATTGGGCCGCCAGGATAGCCTAATCCCATAACCTTGGAACATTTGTCGATGGCTTCGCCGGCTGCGTCGTCGATGGTTTGTCCCAACACTTCCATATCGTTGTAGGCATTCACCTTTACTATCTGAGAGTTGCCTCCAGAAACCAAAAGGCAGATGAATGGGAACGGCGGTTGGTTGTTGTCGTCGTCGGTTTCCTTGATAAAGTGGGCGAGAACGTGCCCTTGCAGGTGGTTTACGTCGATGAGCGGAATGCCTAACGAGCGTGCAAAGCCTTTTGCAAAGCTAACGCCAACGAGCAGACTGCCCATAAGTCCGGGACCGCGCGTAAAGGCAACGGCAGACAATTGTTCCTTTGTGATGCCTGCACGCTTTATGGCTTGGTCTACAACAGGCACGACATTCTGCTGGTGTGCCCGCGACGCCAGCTCCGGAACCACACCTCCGTATGCCTTGTGCACATCTTGCGAGGCGGTAACGTTGCTGAGAATGACACCGTTGCGCAGCACTGCCGCACTGGTATCGTCGCAGCTGCTCTCTATACCTAATATATATATATCCTGATTTTTCTCCATTGTTGTTTTCTTGTTGCGTCGATGACGCTTCAACTTAATCGTCTTTCTCCTCTGTGTTTCGGGGGCAAAGACATTGTTTCGGTACTGTTCTTTTAATACGTAAGTATTTCCAATCCGTGTTCAGTCATCAGGAATGTGTGCTCCCATTGTGCTGAAGGAAGCTCGTCGCCCGTAATTACTTCCCAGCCGTATGGGTCTTCTGCATCGATGAAGACTTTCCACGTGCCTTGGTTAATCATTGGTTCGATGGTGAAAACCATACCCGGAACGAGCAACATACCTGTGCCTGCGTATCCGAAGTGGGCTACTTCAGGCTCTTCGTGGAAGTCGAGTCCCACGCCATGACCGCACAAATCGCGCACCACACCATAGCCATGCTTCTTCTCGGCATGCTTCTGAATGGCGTGTCCAATGTCGCCTACGAACGAGTAAGGCTTTGCTGCCTCCATACCAATTTCGAGACATTCCTTGGCAACACGCACCAGTTTTTCTTTCTCTGGCGTTGTTTTTCCGATGATGAACATACGGCTTGCATCGGCATAATAGCCATCAACGATGCACGTCATGTCTACGTTTACGATGTCGCCCTCTTGCAGAACGTCCTCTTTCTTGGGGATTCCGTGGCACACCACTTCGTTGATGCTGGTGCAGACGCTTTTCGGAAAGCCCTCGTAGTTGAGGCAGGCAGGCGTGGCATTGTGCTCCTTGCAGAACGCCATACATATATCGTCAATCTCTTGCGTGTTCATTCCCACGTGTATAGCGTTGGCAACGGCGTCTAAGCAGCCTGTGTTTACAACGCCTGCACGGCGGATTCCTTCAATTTGTTCGGGTGTTTTTATAAGGTTTCGAGTAGGCACGAGTTTGCCTTTCTTCTCGAATTCCATGATTTTCTTATCCATTTCGGTGGGTTCCTGTCCCGGCAGACAGTGCCACCTTCTCTTTTTCAATATCATTGTTACCGTTTTAAACTTTTCTGCAAAAGTACTATAATAAATATAGATGGCAAAGAAAATCGGCTCATTTTTGCCCCTTTATAACTCTAGCGGTGAATGTAAAAAGAGGTTGCCACGATGGTTCTCTTTATCTTTTCTGGGCTCCTGATGGTTTCAACTACAAGTTCTTTAGTGCAATAAAGCGCAATTTATATACAGATAAGCTTGATATAAATCAATTAAAAGTAAATTAAGAAATATTTTCAGGAAATTATTTGCAGTTTTAAATGTTAATATCTATCTTTGCTACAAATCAAAAGTTAGAGAATAATCGTAAAGATTATAATTGTTAAGGAGAAGATTGCTTATTTAGGTTAATGCGTAAAAATCTTTAGGAAAGAGCAGTGATGCTCGATAAATGTTTATATTTAAGTTAATAAAACGTTTTCTTCAGTAAGAATTAATAGATTAGGTAGAAAAAAGATTGAATCAGGATAACGCTTTTGTTCCAATAGTTTTATTCCATTATAATATTGTTTTCGTTATCTGTTTTTATGTGTTTCATTTCTCGTTTCATAAATAGAAAGCAGACAATAAAGCTGTAAACATTTTTCATAGGCATAACTATTGCGTAACCATCTTGTTATCAATATGTTGCAAAACCTATTGTTTTGCGTTCCAAAAGCGTAGGTTTTGCACGGTAAAAGCGGCTGTTTTGCCGTCCAAAACAGCCGCTTTCGCAATGCCAAATCGAAATTACCGTTTTTCTTCAGAATTATCTTTACAAAATCAAATTAATTTCTAAGTTCTGTGTTAGAATTCATAGGAACTTATAGAAGAAATAGATTCTTAAATGAAGTACGCTGTTTCTTCGGTGTCAGGAATACGATGAACCGTTTTCTGTTGGTATTCTACAATGTTGAAGTGCTATTTATTTGGAAGACAGCTTCTTGCCTTTTGGCGAGATAAAGAACCAATCGTCTGATGCCCAAATCCAATAACCATCGCCGTTAGGTGATGCAGGAACCATCTTTCCTGTATAGGTTACCTCTGCTTTTCCACCTTTGAAAGGAACTGCGAACTTATATTGAGGCTTTATAACGACGTTGCCAAGGCTGTCGGCAAAGCCGAAAAGACCATTTTGGTCGAGTATTCTGAAGTAGCCTTCTTCGACATAGTCCGGTCCGTTATCGAAGTTAAATACATAAAAAAGGAACTTCCCTTTATTGTTGAAACACTCTATTTTTCCCTTCTTATTAACGACAAAGCCAATCTGTTCGATAGTATCCGTATAGCTTAATGTGTACTTACAGTCTATAATGGTGTCGCCTTTCGCATTCACATAGCCATACAAGTCGTTCTTTTCCACTATGAAAAGCCTGCTGTCCGTATTGCCACAGCCTGCAAACAGCAGGGCGATGCAAAGCAAAGAGAAGTGAAAGAGTTTGTTTGGAATATTCATTTTCTTATGCTTTTTACTTCTTTTAGTTATTAAAACAAGGTATTTATCATGCTGACTTGCTAAGACTTACAACCCTTAACAGCTATAAGCATCGAAGCAAAGTTACTGAAATATTTTGTATGGCAGACGATTTCAGCAAGTTTTTTTGAAACTATCGTGGCTTGAAACTGCTGTACACGCCATCTGCTGAAACGTTCCCCATTTACTTGTTTCTTTCTTTTTCCCAATTGTTCGCTATATTTAGGTTTATAATGGATAAAACTAAAATATTCTACAAATTCATCTTTTATAAAAGATAAAATAAGTATATTTGCAGTGTTTGTGGATTATAAAAGATATGAAAGAGATAGTTAGACAAAGTTATTTGGACAAAATAGAGAAGTATCTTGGCAAAGATACCATCATAATTTTGACTGGTCAGCGTCGTGTTGGCAAGAGTTCTATTCTGCGTCTGTTTAAAAACAAGGTTGAAGTATCAGACAATGCCAACATCATTTATATTAATAAGGAGAAGAAAGAGTTTGACGACATCAAGACGTACAAGGAACTGAATGCCTATATTGATGAACGTCTTGATGCGGAAAAGACCAACTATATCTTTGTAGATGAGATACAAGGTGTTGCTGAATTTGAGAGAAGCGTTCGCAGTTACTACGAGGAACCGAATATAGAAATAGTGATTACGGGCTCCAACTCAAAGATGCTGAGTGGCGATTTAAGTACGCTCATAGGTGGACGCTATAAGGAAATCTATGTTCAGGCATTAAGTTACACGGAGTTTATGCAGTTCCACCAATTGCCTGATACGGACGACACCTTGTCAAAGTATATTCAGTTGGGAGGATTACCCGGACTTTTGAAGATGGGACTTGATGAACGAGATGCCCGAGAGTATCAGACGGACGTTTATCATACGGTATTATTGAAAGATGTAATTATGCGTAATCAAATACGCAATGTACCGTTTCTCGAAAACCTTGTGCGTTTCTTGGCAGATAATACTGGCAAGATAGTTTCAGCCAACAGTATTGTAAAATACATGAAATCGCAGGGCGAGAAAGTAACTTCTACTGTTATCATCAATTATCTGAAGTTTCTTTGCGATGCCTATATCGTTCATAAGGTGAACCGATACGACATTCACGGGAAACGGTTGTTTGAGAGTAACGACAAATTCTACTTTGAAGATAACGGCATTCGTAATGCGCTCGGTGGCGAATCAAGAGAAGGAGATATAGAAAAGGTGATAGAAAACATCGTTTATAATCATTTGGTACGATTAGGATACGAAGTAACTGTCGGACAGTTGCAGGCTGGCGAAATAGATTTTGTATGCAACAAGCCAGGTGGCTGTAGGCTATATGTGCAAGCCTCGTATATTGTTGCTGATGCAACAACTCGTGAACGTGAGTTCGGCAATCTTCATTCAATAAAGGACAACTATCCCAAGTACGTCATTTCAATGACACCATTGGTAAACAAAACAGACGATAACGGTGTAACCCATCTTCATTTGCGAAAGTTCCTGACGGAAGGATTGTAAATGCCGCTATGGGGCTTTATTCTGAAAAAATAATGCAAGATTAAAGCGATAATAGTGTAAAGATTTTTTGTAAGCGTGTCTATTGTATAACTTGCTTGCTGTCAGCTCATTGCAAAACCTATTGTTTTGCGTTCTAAAAGCGTAGGTTTTGCACGGTAAAAGCGGCTGTTTTGCATCGCAAAACAGCCGCTTTCGCAATGCCAAATCGAAATTACCGTTTTTCTTCAGAATTATCTTTACAAAGCTGAAGCTGTTTTCTGCTTTTTCCAATCCGTTTTTATCTCCAAATATTTTCTTTTAATAGGGGTGAAATTCATTCCGTTCCCCGTATCTGCAAAGTGGCTTTTTAGTGTTCAATAATTTAACAAATGCAATGCTTTAGAGATGTATGGTTTAACTTGATTTAACACCATAGAAGCACAAATGTTACTCTATTCATTGGTTGGTATGCGTTACCTTTGTCGCACGAATATTAAAACGATTTACAGATGGAGCACAAAATGAAGGCAAATCTGCCAAAAATAGAACAAGAAAAGTTAGATAAAATCCTTGAAATAGAGGAACTGTATGAAACAGGAAAGATAACGCTCGAAGAGGCACGGAAGACCTTTGGCGAGCAGGTGGGCAAGATAAAGCCTTTCCACATTGCGCTGATAGAGCAGACAATGGTGGAGGAGGACGACCACGAATGTATTCGGGTGAATATGAGCAAGACGCTCGAACTGCTCGACGGCTTTATGGATTACTCGCGCCCAGAGCTTCCCGACGACCACCCCATTGTGCAATACTACCGCGAAAACGACGAGATGCGAAAGCTGTTGCTTGCCGTTGAAGACTTGGTTCAGTATCCTATGATTAAGAATCAATGGCTCGAAATATACGAAAAGCTCAACCAATATCCCCTTCACTTCAAGCGTAAGCAAAACCAACTCTATCCTGTGTTGGAACAGAAAGGTTTTACACGTCCGACAACCGTGATGTGGACATTCGATGACTTCGTGCGCGACATCATCAGAGAGTCGGCAACTTTGCTCGCCGAAGACAAGGAAGAGGCTTTCATTGCCAAGCAGCAGGAACTGTTGGAATATGCCCGCGACCTGATGAACAAGGAGGAAGCGATTCTCTATCCTACGTCGATGGTGCTCATCAACGCAGCCGAATTCGAGGAAATGAAGGAGGGCGACCAAGAGATTGGCTTTGCTTTCTTCACGGTGGAGCACACTCCGAAAGCCACTGCAGCTGCCCCGCAAGATGCAAACGGTGCAGGATTTGCACAAGATTTGCAGGCTCTTTTGGCGAAATATGGCTATGGCGCAGCCCCACAAGACAAGCTCGACGTAACCACGGGCAAGCTCTCTTTGGAGCAAATCAACCTGATATACAAGCATCTGCCCTTCGATATTTCGTTCGTAGACGAGAACGAACTGGTTTGTTTCTACTCTGATACAGAGCACCGTATCTTCCCGAGAAGCAAGAACGTGATAGGTCGTGAGGTGATGAACTGCCACCCTAAAAAGAGCGCACACATTGTTCGCGAGGTGATAGACAAGCTTAAAAGCGGCGAACAAGAAAAGGCAGAGTTCTGGATTAACAAGCCTGGCGTGTTCCTCTACATTGTTTATGTGGCAGTGAAAGACGAGCAGGGACGCTTCAGAGGTGTGCTGGAAATTATGCAAGACTGCACCCATATCCGTGAATTGGAAGGCAGTCAGACGTTGCTTACTTGGGCAAACGAGGGCAACGCAGCCACCGACAAGGCGACAGAAGAAGCCCATTCGGAAACAGAAACGGCAACCGACACCAACTCGGAGGACGGCGCAGAGCCGATAACAATCATTACGCCCGACACCAAACTGAAAGTACTTTTGAAGCAATATCCCTTCCTGAAAAAGCGTTTGGTTGAGATTTCGTCAGCCTTCCGTATGCTTCAGTCGCCCTTGGGCAAACTCATTGTGTCGCGCGCCGATGTGAAGATGATGAGCGAGAAAAGCGGTGTGCCACTCGAACGACTGATAGAAGGCATTACCAACATTATTAAAGACGAAGCGCAAAAGCAAGGCTAAGTCTGCAACAGGCGGCAGAACAGCGGGCAGCCTACCCACATTCTATCGCTTCGACACCCCCAACTCTTGTTTCGGATAACTATTTGCTTGCCCCTCGCACTTTGTTTATCGAAGTGTTGAAGGGCAAGCTTTTTAGTAAATCTAACAAAACTCGAATTCTTTAGAAACTCTATCAATGAGGCTAACAACAGTCTTGGTTTTGTAAAGATAATTTTATTGAAAAACGCTAATTTCGATTTGGCATTGCGAAAGCGGCTCTTTTGCATCGCAAAACCTACGCTTTTACCGTGCAAAAGAGCCGCTTTTGGAATGCAAAACAATAGGTTTTGCAAAGCGTTGATAAAGAAGATGTTATGTAAAAGTTACGCTTGTGAAAAATGTTTACACTTTTATAAGTTTCTTTTTGCTTATAAAATGGTTTTTCATCATTCGTTTCTGCTGTCCCGAATTGTATAATATAATAAAGGTGTCGTACAATTCCTTTTGGACAATAGAAAAGCGCAATCTAACAAAAGATTGCGCTTTTATTGTGTGTAAATAGGAACTATTTTGTCTGATGGTTTAATTATGTGTACCATATTTCACCTCCTATAAAGTTGTTATACATTGTTTCGTCGTCTTTGCGATTGTTGTTTTCTACATTTTCATCGTTCCTACGTTCGTCCTTTTCTACTTTGTAGTTCTTGTACCATTCTGAATAACCCCAGCTTTTCATAATAAACTCCTTTCTTTTTTATACAGTTATTAAATCACTACAAATATAGCATTTTTATCTGAAAATAGCAAGTGTAGTTAGCAAAAGTGATATATATTAATATTTTTTATACAATAAGTAAGATGAATTGGTGTTTTCTTCACAGTTGTTTCTTTATAATTACATAATATAAACGAAGGTGTTGAGGCTGTGGAAATTATCCAATAAAAGAAAAAATGCCTTTTTTGAATATTTTTTGTATTTTCTCTTTGTAATTCAATTATTATTTTTACCTTTGCAGCGTCGAATGGTTCGCGAAAGCGACTAATAGGGAATTGGGTGCGAATCCCAAACAGTCCGGCTGCTGTATGTTGCCTCCTTAGACACAAACAGATACCACTGAGTGTAGAAAAGCTCGGGAAGGTGTTTGTGATCAGGTAACGAGTCAGAAGACCTGCCATTTTGAATGACTTCAGATGTAGCCTCTCGGGATAGGCGAAGAAGTAACGACAAGCATGTACGACAACAGAAACTAACTGCTAAGGCTGCGTGAGTATGCCTTTGACGTGTGATATATGTTCCACAGAAGTTGTGGACCGAGTTGTGCTGTATGCTTAAACGGAAAACGCTGTGCATCTAAACCGAAAAACGTTGTACGTTAAATAGGCGTGTATAGAGCGTTTATGTTGAGAAGCGTTGTACATTTAAAACCCGAAAACATTGAGGTTCCAATACTTATGAGGATATGAACAGCTCTGCGGAGCATGTTTGAAACCCATGCGAGCGGAAATCTACTCCGCGCTGTTTAGTATCTCTTTAAAATCTAACTATTAAGAAGAAATATCAGTACACATAGTTATAGATTGATGCAGAGAACCATTAGGTTTAAGGCAAGTCGTTGCCAATAGCAAATGAAATTAGTCAGGTTATGATATGGTAAATTAATAAAAATGATGCTGTTACTTTTCCAAGTGCAGTTATATGAGTTTATATTTTCGTATTTTATAGTTGCTTTAAGAGCAACAAAAGTTTTAGAAAAGAAACGAGGTATTGTTGTGAAATAATACAATTCTTTAATTCCTCTAAACAACAAAAAGCCGTATGTCGTGATGACGCACGGCTTTTTTTATTTCGTTTTTTCTGAAAATAATTGGTCGTTTTGCTCTTAAGTAACGTGAGTTCGATATAAGCTCTATGCAATTATTCTGCTTTTATCAATTATTTCTATGTTCATTTCTGGCTTCTTTGGCAACAGATTGTATGCAATGAGTCCTGCTATCAGATTTGTTGCAAAGTTATCAAAAGAGCGATGTCTGGTGTGTTCTATCTGACATACATTCTTCAGTTCATCGTTCACCGTCTCTATCACAGAACGCTTTCTGAGCAACAACTTATCATACAGGCTCATCAGGGAGTTCTTCATGTTCTTCTTTATCTTTGTCACTAAATGTATATTGTCCACAAAGAGCATCTCAAAGAGGTTCTGACTGATATACCCCCTGTCTGCGAAGAGTTTCCCAAACAACCTCTCGGTGAAGCGTTTGTCCTTCAGTGGCTCCCTGTCATCTACGTTTCCTGGCGTGAGCTTCCACTGGATAATCTCTCCCTTGTCATTGATGACAAGATGTAGCTTGAAGCCGTAGAACCAGCCCATGGTGCACTTTCCCTTTGCCGCCCAGCCCCTCATGGTCCTGTGCTGCCGCTCACGCTTGATGTGGCAGGAAGCCAGTGGTGTGGAATCAATGATGGATATGCCTGAACACTTGCCCAGTGCACATGTCTGGAGAAACAGCAACAGGTGCAGTGCGACCTGTGCTTGTCGCTCGACGAAGCGGTTGTAGGAAATCCGATGTGGGAAGTCTCCACGCATATGCTGGCAGATATAGCCTAAGTAGAAGGACTTGAGGTCTCGGAAGCGGTGAGTGTGGAACAGGACCAGAATGGTCATGATTTCACTGTCTGACATACGGGAAACACGGTTACGGTGCCGCTTGCCGGGTACCTGAAGCGTATGTTTTTTCAACTCTGGAGTAAAATACTTGCAAAAATCGTCGAATATACAGAATATTTCTATTAAATTTGTATCAGTCATAGGAGTGGGTATTTGTTTGTAACTCTTTGGTTTACAAGTATAAAGGTACAAAAAATATTCCACTCCTACAACTTTTAAAACAACTTTCTTATATCGAACTCACGTTAAGTATGAAAAGATGCTTTATTTTTGTATGGCATTTATGCCGTTATTGTAGATAAAAATAAAAGATTAGATAAGTGTTTCTGAGTATTTATGGTCAGAGTCTTGGTCGCATAGAGGAAATAAAATGTATGTAAGTGAGTGATTCATCACATTCCTTATATTCACTCTGCCTTCCTTTGGTGTTAGGAATGTGATGAATCACGCCCCTACAATCCGTCCTTATATTCATAGCGTACATAAGGGTGGTTCTACAAGGAACCCGCTTTGGATTTGTAAAGATAATTCTGAGGAAAAACAATAATTTCGATTTGGCATTGCGAAAGCGGCTGTTTTGCAACGCAAAACCTACGCTTTTACCGTGCAAAACAGCCGCTTTTGGATTGCAAAACAATAGGTTTTGCAATGTATTGGTAATGAGATGGTTATGTGTTTGTTACGGTTGTGAAAAATATTTACACACGCTTAGCGTTTTACCCTCTTATATAATAAGGTGTATTGTTGCTTTTCTGGATTCATCAGACAGCAATGGTTAGAGTATGAAACAAAAAAGAAGCAAACACTACAATATGGTGTTTGCTTCTTTTTTATGTAAATTTGCGAATGTGTAAGTTCCATTGTTTCTTCTTTTTTATAGTTTTCAAATACAAAGATAAGAAAAAAGGGGCTTACACACTTTTATAGGACAGTACCGTTTTATAAGCACACCGATGTAGTAGATGGGCGGGGGTAGGGGTGGCTCATCATGTCTTAGGCATACACGCATAGGGTTAAATGAGGTTGCCTATAAGGAAATAGAACCAACTGCAAGCCCACGTTTGCACAAAAAAGGCACGCTATGAAGCGTGCCTGTATCAAAAGAAATAATGATTAATGAAACATCAAGAAAGATGGATTAACCATATTGTATTGGTGTGCGAACCGCTTACTTCCAGTTCTTGTATGTTATTTCGCTTTGTGTATCGAGCTTCATTTCCATACCCATCACCTTTGTGGCAGACTTTCCGCTTAGGCTTTGCAACCAGCCGTTAGGCAAGAAAGTAAGGTTGTCGGTGCCGTTTACGCTGAGGTTGGTCATACCCATTGCCTTCATCTGTCCCCAGTTGGCATCAATCTGTGAGGTTACTTCTTCGCCCATTCCCATTTTCTTCATCTGGTCAATCATCATTTTCTTCACATCGCTTTCGGTCATATTGTCCTTCAAATTCGTTGTGATTACGGTGTTTCCGCCATTGTTTGCCACAGCGTAGGTTGAAGTAAGCTTCATGCCTTGCTTGGTTCGGTCTTCCTTACTGTTGGTTCTCAAATCTTTGCCATAGTAGTAGAGGAAAGAGTTTTCGTTGAGGTTATCTATGAGAGCCTTTTCTTCAAATTGCTCGCTGATTGCCATAAGGAACTTTGCTTTGGGTAAAACCTGTTCTATCATAGGGTTTTTCTTGTATTGTTCCTCGATATCTGCAATTGCAGTCTTGCTTCCTGTCGATGCTACCTCGTCGAGGTTAAGTATCTTTTCTACCTTTCCGTCGGTGTTGGTCTGCAACAGCATCTTCACGCCTTTTAGATATTTGTTGCCCATAATCTGTGCTTGTTCAGCCACTTCTTGGTCGCCGTCAACGATAATATCGGTAATGTTGCATTCTATTTTGTAGCCATTGGCGGTCTTGTCGAGCACCACGTAGCGTGTGTTTTTAGTTATTGCAATCTTCTTGTTGCCTTGTCCCATAGGCAATGCCATATCCATTTTTATCACATCTTTATAAAAAGTGGTGTCGTTTTTAGCGAAGTTTGCCTTTACAGTTGCCTGTGCGTCTGCTGTGAGCGCTGCGCCCAACATCAAGACTGATAGTAAGATAGTTTTCATTTCCCTATTGCTTAATAATTGATTTATGGTATATTTGTTTTATTCTTCTGTTTGTTTTCCTGCTTAGAAGTAAACCTCTTGTATGCCGTTTATGGAGATAGCCTCCGCAGACTGGCAAGGGTCGAAGTTGGCAGGAATGTCGAACTTGGCGTTGGGCGAATAGTTCAGCGACTTGTCGGCATAGACCATTTGCATGTAGTAAGCCCATATAGGCAGTGCCATCGTGGCACCCTGACCGAGCGAAGTAGAGTCGAAGTGAATGTCGCGGTCTTCTCCGCCCACCCAGCAACCGTTTACAAGCTGAGGTGTGAAGCCCATGAACCAACCGTCGGAGTTGTTGTTGGTCGTACCCGTCTTACCGCCAATATCGCCCGTAAGGTTGTAATGGTAGCGCAAACGTCCGCCTGTTCCACCTTGAACTACGGCTTGCAGCATGTCAAGCATCTTGAATGAGCTTTCTTCCGATATAACTTCGTTCATCAATGGTTGGAATTTGGCTACCACGTTGCCGTGGCTGTCTTCTATTCTCGTAACGAAGATGGGGGCACAGCGTACTCCGTGGTTCACGAAAGTGGTGTATGCGCTGCACATTTCGCCCACTGATACCTCAGAAGGACCGAGACACAGCACGGGCGAAGTGTTTTTTTCGATGTCTGGATTGTTCAGTCCGAAGTCGTGCAGAATATTCACGAATTGCGATGGACCGAGCAAACTGATGAGGTAAGCCGAAATCCAGTTGTTTGATTGTTGCAATCCCCAGCGCAGCGGAACCTGTTGTCCGTAGCGTGCCTTTGAGGCATTGCGAGGCGTCCAGTTGCCATACGAACGCTGAACGTTGGGTGCTGTGGTGCACGGAGTCATTCCGTTCTGCATCGCAAGCGCATAAAGGAAAGGCTTAATGGTAGAACCCACCTGGCGTCTGCCGCCCATTACCATATCGTATTTAAAATGGTCGTATTCTATTCCGCCCACATAGGCTTTCACAGCACCTGTCCGTGCCTCCATACTAAGGAAGGCTGCGCGCAGGAAAGACTTATAGTAGCGAATGGAATCGATAGGCGTCATCAGCGTATCCACGTTGCCGTGGTAGGTGAAGAGCGTCATTTCGTGCTTTGTTTGGAAGCTGCGGCGTATCTCGTCGGGCGTAGCTCCCTGTTCTTTCAATCGCAGGTATCGCAAACTCTGGCGGCACGAGCGGTTGAGGATAGATTTAATTGTATTTCGCGAAATGTTCGTTGAGAATGGTGCATTCTTCTTGTAGCGGTTGGCACGGTTGAACTCTGCCTGCAGATAACCGCCGACATGCTTGCGCACAGCCTGCTCGGCGTATTGCTGCATACGTGTGTCGAGGGTTGTGAAGATGCGCAGACCGTCGGTATTTATGTCGTAGGTTTCGCCGTTTCGCTTTTTGTTCTTGTTACACCAACCGAAGAGCGGGTCTTCTTCCCACGCAATAGAGTCGAGCACAAAATCGCGCATTTGCCACTCTTGGTAGTTTGCTCTTTCGGGTTTCTTCTCCATCATGTAATGGCGCAGGAATACTTGGAAGTAGTCGCCAGAGCCTTTTATGTTCTTTGACCTCGAGAAGTTGAGCCCCAATGGTCGCTGTACAAGCTCGTTAAGTTCCTCTCGTGTGATGTAGCCAGACTTGCACATCTGACCCAAAACCACGTTTCGGCGTGTGCGGCAGCGTTCTTCGTAGCGCAGGGGGTTATACATTGAGGGGTTCTGGCACAGTCCGATGAGGGTCGCAGCCTCGGTAACGGAAAGTTGTCGTGGCTCTTTGTTGAAATAAATGTTGGCTGCTCGCTTTATGCCGACGGCATTATGGAGATAGTCGAAGTAGTTTAAGTACATCGCAATAATCTCTTCTTTCGTGAAGTGACGCTCCAGTTTCACAGCAATAATCCACTCAATGGGTTTCTGCAACATTCGTTCGAGCGTGCTGTGTGCCTTTTCCGAGAACACCTGCTTTGCCAATTGCTGTGTGATGGTTGAGCCACCGCCTGCTTTATCATGCCCCAATACGCCTCGTTTAAGTACGGCACGTGCCAGCGCAATGAAGTCGATGCCCGAGTGTTCATAGAATCTTTCGTCCTCGGTAGCTACCAAAGCGTGCACCAAATGGGGCGAAAGACTGTTGTAGTCTACTGCCACGCGGTTGGCATTGTCTTGATTCCAAGTGCCAATAAGCTTACCGTCGGCAGAGTAAACCTGCGAAGCAAATTTGTCTACGGGGTTCGAAAGTTCTTCCATATCAGGCATATAGCCTATCCAACCGTTCCATACCGCCACGAAAAAGATTGTGGTGAAACTGATGACAAATATCAATATAGCCCAAAAAGTATGTACAAGATGTCTTCGCATTTTCATTATTGTTTATAAGTTGCAAAGATAACGCAAATAGATGAGAAGGCAAAATAAAAATAGTGGGATTTTTTTAAGAACGCCAACATATAGATATTTTCTTTTATAAAAGTTCTTCAATAGAAAATATTTGCGTATCTTTACGCTCGAAAACGACCAACTCAACACAATACAATGGAGAAACAGAACTTTGTGAACATTCAGGATTTGGATAAGGAACAGCTTCTTTATCTTATTCAAATGGCGCAGGAATTTGAGAAATATCCTAACCGCGAGTTACTAAAAGGCCGCATTATAGCGACTCTGTTTTACGAACCTTCCACCCGTACACGCCTTAGTTTCGAGACGGCTGCCAATCGTTTGGGAGCCAAAGTCATTGGTTTTACCGATGCAAAGGCGTCGAGTGTGAGCAAGGGAGAAACCCTTAAAGACACCATACTGATGGTTGCGAACTACGCCGACACCATCGTGATGCGCCATTACATCGAGGGAGCAGCGCAATATGCCTCGGAAGTGTCGCCCGTACCTATCGTGAATGCAGGCGACGGTGCCCACCAGCACCCTTCGCAGTGCCTTTTAGACCTTTACACAATAAACCAAACGCAGGGCACATTGGAGAATTTGAACATCTATCTCGTCGGCGACCTTAAGTACGGACGCACCGTTCACTCGCTGCTGATGGCGATGCGCCACTTCAATCCTACGTTCCACTTCATTGCACCAGCCGAGCTTGCTATGCCCGAAGAGTACAAGATATTCTGCAAACAGCACGGCATTCGATACACGGAGCAGGAAGATTTCACCCCCGAATCCATTGCTGGTGCCGACATATTATATATGACACGTGTACAAAAGGAACGCTTCTCCGACCTTATGGAATACGAACGTGTGAAGAACGTCTACATTCTGCGCAACGATATGCTGCACCTTGCAAAGCCCAATATGCGCATTTTGCACCCACTGCCACGCGTGAACGAAATAGCATACGACGTAGATACCAACCCGCACGCCTACTATATACAGCAAGCTAAGAACGGACTTTTCGCCCGCGAAGCCATTTTTGCCTACTGCCTCGGCATAGGAATGGACGAAGTGAAAGCCGATACAACGATAATAAAATAAGGAGATTATGGAAATGAACAAGAAAGAACGTTTGGTTGCCGCCATCGAAAACGGCACTGTAATCGACCATATACCCGCAGAAAAGACCTTCCAAGTGGTGAATCTTCTCGAACTTCAGAACCTTTCAACCCCTGTTACCATTGGCTACAACTTCAGTTCTTCCAAAGTAGGGTGCAAGGGAATCATCAAGGTAAGCGACAAGTTCTTCACCGACGACGAAATATCTCGCCTCTCGGTAGTTGCGCCCAACATCATCTTGAACATCATTCGCGACTATGAAGTGGTAGAGAAAAAGCAAGTCATAACGCCCAACGAACTGCGCGGAATCGTGAAATGCAACAACCCAAAGTGCATCACCAATAACGAGCCAGTGTCTACAATATTCAACGTTGTAGACAAGGAGGCAGGCACATTGAAGTGCCATTATTGCGACAAGGAACAGCAAATGGAGAACGTAGAGTTGTGTTAATCCCTATATAAGATATTCTATACTGATTCAGAGTAATATAAGCGAGTGTGTAAAAGTTGTGGTTGAAGCTGATAAAAGCCCCTGCTTGCCACACCTCCCCATACTCTGTTAAGTCCGTGGAATAGCCTTTAAAATTGGTTTTAGCATTTCACTGCAAATATTTGTACGAAATATTTGCCCTGTTATTAGAAAATTCCTATATTTGCAGCTAATTATAACAACCTTGCTTTTGGCGACATCTTTACTAAAAACCGTGGATAGTCGGCGGAGGCATTTTAATACTTAAACAACATGAGAAAAGATCTTGAGATTTTTGATCTCATCGAGCAAGAGCACCAGCGCCAGTTGAAAGGCATGGAGCTTATCGCTTCAGAGAACTTCGTCAGCGACGAAGTAATGCAGGCAATGGGGTCTTACCTTACCAACAAGTACGCTGAAGGCTATCCCGGAAAGCGTTACTATGGTGGTTGCCAAGTAGTAGACGTAGTAGAGAACCTCTGTATCGAGCGCGTAAAGAAAGTGTTCGGTGCATGCTGGGCGAACGTGCAGCCACACTCTGGTGCGCAGGCTAACCAGGCCGTTCTTTCAGCAATTCTCGAACCGGGCGACAGTTTTATGGGACTCGACCTCAACCATGGCGGCCACCTTTCACACGGTAGCCCAGTAAACAACTCTGGTATTCTCTACCGTCCTATCGGCTATCAGCTTGATAAGGAAACCGGTCGTGTAGACTACGACAACATGGAGAAGCTCGCTCGCGAGCACAAACCAAAGCTCATCATTGCGGGTGCATCAGCATACAGCCGCGAGTGGGACTATGCACGCTTCCGCAAGGTAGCCGACGAAATTGGTGCAATCTTCATGGTAGACATGGCTCACCCAGCAGGTTTGATTGCTGCAGGTTTGCTCGAAAACCCAGTTAAGTACGCTCACATCGTAACAACAACTACACACAAAACCCTCCGTGGTCCTCGTGGTGGTGTGATTATGATGGGCGAAGACTTCGACAACCCATGGGGAAAGACAACTCCAAAGGGCGTTATCAAGAAGATGTCGCAACTTCTCGATTCTGCTGTGTTCCCAGGAAACCAAGGCGGTCCATTAGAGCACGTTATTGCTGCTAAGGCTGTTGCCTTCGGCGAAATCCTCGAACCAAGCTGGAAAGAGTATGCTACACAGGTGAAGAAGAACGCTGCTGTGCTTGCCGAAGAACTCGTAAAGCGTGGCTACGGCATTGTTTCAGGCGGTACCGACAACCACTCAATGTTGCTCGACCTCCGCACCAAGTTCCCAGAACTCACTGGTAAGGTTGCTGAAAACGCACTCGTTGCAGCTGACATCACTGTAAATAAGAATATGGTACCATTCGATACACGTTCTGCATTCCAGACTTCAGGTATCCGTCTTGGTACAGCTGCTATGACAACTCGTGGCGCAAAAGAAGACCTTATGATTCTCGTTGCCGAGCTTATCGACAAGGTTCTTTCTGCTCCAGAAGACGAAAAAGTCATCGCAGAAGTTCGCGAGAAGGTAAACGCAACAATGAAAGAATATCCATTGTTCGCTTACTAATCAAGAACAAAACAAAATTTCTCATAGCTAAAAAGGCTCCCTCAACGGCATTGCTGTTGAGGGAGTTCTGTTTTTTGTCCAGTCTGCTGCTTTGTCGTTGGGGTGGGGTAGATAATATTTATCCATCTGCAAAGTCGCTTTTTCTTTGGCATAATGAACTGTCTGCCGAAACTTCAAATGCAGCAACACACCTTATAATATAAGTGGGAAAGAGAAGAAAAGTGTGTAAATATTTTTCACAAGCGTATCTATGGTGCAACTTCTTCATTATCAACGCTTTGCAAAACCTATTGTTTTGCATTCCAAAAGCGGCTGTTTTGCACGGTAAAAGCGTAGGTTTTGCAGCGCAAAACAGCCGCTTTCGCAATGCCAAATCGAAATTAGCGTTTTTCAACGAAATTATCTTTACAAAAATAATGTTATTGTCAAGTTCTATGATAGGGTTCCTAGAGACTTCTAGTTATTCTAGAATTTCTAGATAGCCCCGCCGTTTCTTCCTTGTTAGTAAACGCCCAAAACCACGCCCAAACCCTCTTTGTTGCGATTTCCGAACGCCCCCTTACCTTACAAAAGCCCTTTCCACAGCCTTTCCACACACAACTCTTGGAAAACAAAAAAAGCTGGAACACCTCACGGCTATCCAGCTTCTCTAACCTTTTATCTAATATGTTCTCTTTCTATAAATCGCTTACAAAAAGAGATGTTTAACTCTTAAATATAATTTCTATGATATGTTTATTTCTTCATTCCAGTGTATGCCTTGTTCATACCTTTCACTACTTCCGAAGTAATGTTGCAAGCATCGTCGGCATAAAGAATGTTGTCGCCGCTCTTTGCAAGTATCATAACATACTTCTTGTCTTTGTTAAAGCTCTTCAAGTAGTTGTGTACACTGTCAGAAAGAGCCTTGTTGTAGTTGGTAACTTCCTTCTGATACTCTGCGCCCAAACGCTGTTGCAAGGCTTCGGCATCGGCAGCTTGCTTCTGAATACCTGCCTGAATTTGCTGTGCCTGTGCCTGTGTGTACTTGTTGGTCTGAATGTTTCGCTGGAAGTTGGCTGCTGCCTGCTGCAATGCCTGCTGCTTTCCTGCGAGCGTCTTCTGTATGTTCTTTTCCTTTGCTTCAAGGATTTTAGTCACCTCTTTCCAATAAGTGTACTGGGTCATGATAGAATCAATCTCCACGTATGCTATCTGTTGCGAGCCTGCTGCTGCGGTTGCAGTTGCAGGTTTTGCGGTTTCCTTGGTGTCATTGGCTTTTGGCTGATTGTTGCAAGACATTATACCGAATGTCATTGCTGCGACAGCCAACGCGCTTAAAGTCTTTTTCATTTTATCTTTGTTTTTATTAATATTCGTTGTTTCTTAGTATGCCTTGTTGGCGGCACGTGCCTCTTTGTCTTGGTCGATAACGCAATGAATTCCCTTTTTGCGCAGGTACTTGCTGTCATGAATGTGTTGCGACTGGAAACTTGCGCCTTTCTTCAGAAGCACTCTGACGGAAAGCAACAACATTGCAATAGCAATTATTAACACACTCAACAGTAAAGTCTCAACCATTTTACTTATCTTTGCATCTATATTTTTGGCAAAGGTAACACAAATCAAGAATATACCAAAAGAAATACTATTAAAAATGACAAACATGGAATTAAAACCTGCTCGCGTATTTGAGCATTTCGCGAAAATCAACCAAATTCCTCGCCCATCAAAGCACGAGGAAAAGATGATTGAATACCTTGTTGAGTTTGGCAAGAGCCGCAACTTGGACACCAAGGTAGACAAAACAGGCAACGTGCTGATAACGAAGCCTGCAACCAAAGGTATGGAAAACGCACCTACCGTAATACTGCAAAGCCACATCGACATGGTGTGCGACAAGCTCGTGGATTTGGATTTCAACTTCCACACTGACGCTATTCAGACCTATGTTGATGGCGAATGGCTCAAGGCAAAGGGCACTACACTCGGTGCTGACGACGGTATTGGCGTGGCTTATGAGCTTGCAGTACTCGATTCAGACAATATTGAACACGGCAAAATAGAATGCCTTTTCACCGTAGACGAGGAGACCGGGCTGACTGGTGCCTTCGGTTTGGAACCGGGCTGGCTTACAGGCGACTACCTTATCAACCTCGATTCGGAAGACGAAGGACAGATTTTCGTAAGCTGTGCAGGTGGTATCGCCACCGACAGCGTATTCAAATTCAAGCGCGAGGACACTCCTGCGGGCTACTTCTTTATGGAGGCAAGCGTTAAAGGACTGATTGGCGGACACTCTGGCGACGACATTAACAAGAAGCGTGCGAACGCTATCAAGATTCTCGGACGCTTCCTTTATATGCAGCAAAGCAAGATGGACTTGCGCCTTGCAGAGTGGAATTCTGGCAAGTTAGACAATGCAATACCTCGCGATGGTAAGGTTGTTTTCGCCGTACCGTCGGCAAAGAAGGAAGACGTTATGGCAGACTGGAACATCTTTACAAAGGGTGTTGAGGAAGAATACCACGTGTCTGACCCTAACGCAGTATGGGGAATGGAGAGCACAGAGGCTCGTCCAGTGGTTGAAAAAGAAGTAGGTCGCCGCATCGTAATGGCTGTTCAGGCTGTAGACAATGGTCCTTTGACCAACTGTCAGGACGAAGCTATCGCCTATATGGTAGAGACTTCGAGCAACGTAGCTGTGGTAAAGACCGAAGAGAACGCAATCACGGTTATTGCTTCGCAGCGTTCTAACGTGCCAAGTGCACTCACCAATATGGCAAATACCATCAAGGCTTGCTTCGAAATGGCTGGTGCGGAAATCTGCCAGCACGACGCATACCCTGGCTGGAAGATGAATCCGAACTCTAAACTCGTGGAAGTTGCCGTAGAGGAATACAAGAAACTCTTCAACAAAGAACCACAGGTGCTCGGCATTCACGCAGGTTTGGAATGCGGACTCATATCAGAGAAGTATCCAAACGTGGATATGATGAGCGTTGGTCCTACCCTTCGTTTCGTTCATACCCCCGACGAGCGTTTGCTTATTCCTACCGTACAGATGGTTTGGGACCACTTGCTCGCCATCTTGAAGAATGTAAGATAAAAGGCACTCGCTTCTTAAAAACACACATAAATGCGCCCGCCCAACTCGCTCCGAGTAGGCGGGCGTTTGCTGTATAATAAGGAATCAACCGATTTTACCCCTATTGCTTTTTGTTATTTTTAACTTTATTTTAATGAAAAATATTTGATAATAAAATAAAAAAAATCTACATTTGCATTGAATTCAATTAAATAATAACTCATTAAAACCAAAGTAAAAATGAAAAAGATTATCTTATCAACAGTTATCATGCTTGCGTCTGTAGGTGCTTATGCACAATATTCAGTTGGTTCTATTAGCTTACAACCTAAAGTTGGCGTGAACATTGCAAATATCACAGACGCAGATGGTCCAGACTCACGCATTGGTCTTGCAACTGGTTTAGAGGCAGAATTTCAGGTAACCGATATCTTCTCTCTCTCATTAGGTGCTATTTATTCTCAGCAAGGTGCAAAGACTGGTATTTCTACAGATGATATAGACGGTACGCTAACTTTTAAGTTGGACTACATCAACGTACCTATCCTTGCTAACGTCTATGTGGCTAAGGGCTTGGCAGTAAAGCTAGGTATCCAGCCAGGCTTCAATGTAGCCTCTAAGGCAGAATACAAGCAAACAATAGGTGGCATTACAAACAAGGTATCGGGCGATGTTAAAGGTCTTAACTCAGTAGACGTCTCTATCCCAGTAGGTTTTTCTTACGAGTATGCCAACATCCTGTTTGATGCTCGTTACAACTGGGGTTTAACAAAGTTTATTGATGATTCTGACAGTAACAGTAAAAACTCTGTACTCCAAATCACACTTGGTTACAAGTTCAAGCTGTAAACAGAACTGTCTGCAGCGTACTTTGATATGATGAACGCAGGCTTTATCTTTCGTTTCATTCATATCCCCAACGAGCGTTTGTTTATATCTACCGTTCAGATGGTTTGAGTTCAGTTGCTCGCCATCTTGAAGAATATAAGACAAAAACACTCGCTTCTAACACACACTAACACGTCCGCCCAACTCGCTCCGAGTAGGCGGGCGTTTGCTATATAATAAAAAATCAGCCAATTTAATCTTTACTGTTTTTTTACTATTTTTACCCTTTTTTCAATGAAAATATTTGATGATAGAAGAAAAAAACGTACATTTGCATCGTATTCAGTTAATTTACAATTCATAAAAACTAAAGTAAAATGAAAAAAATCATCTTAACAGCAGCTATCATGCTTGCTTCTGTGGGTGCTTATGCACAATTCGCAGTTGGTTCCATTAACTTGCAACCTAAAGTTGGTCTGAACATTTCAAACATTACAGACATAGACGGCACAGACCCACGCATTGGCCTTGCAGCTGGTTTAGAGGCAGAATATCAGGTTTCTGACATCTTCTCTCTCTCAGCAGGTGCTATTTATTCTCAGCAGGGTACAAAGTTAAGCTGGGTAAGAGGTGGTGTAGACGTTGCACAGACTTTAAAGTTGGACTACATCAACGTACCTATTCTTGCTAATGTTTACGTGGCTAAAGGTTTGGCAGTTAAGTTAGGTGTACAGCCAGGTTTCAATGTTACTGCTAAGTTAGAGCATAAGGAAACAGCTGCAGGCCGCACAAGAAAAACAACAGGAGATGTGGAAGATGTAAAGTCAGTAGACTTCTCTATCCCCGTAGGTCTTTCTTATGAGTATGCCAACTTCCAGCTCGATGCTCGTTACAATTGGGGAGTATCAAAGGTTGCTAACGACGATGACGAGAAAAATTCTGTGTTCCAGATTACACTTGGTTATAAGTTCAAGCTCTAAACAGAACTTTCTGAAACGCACATGAACATTATGTGCATACACAGATTCGCAAATTTCGGAAATTCTTTCGAATTACACAAGTAGTAGCGAGGGTTTTGTCACTCTCCAGTCTTTAATTATGAACTCTCTGATGTTTCATGAACGTGAGTTGTTCGTCAGTGGGAATGCCCATGAGCAGTGCAACGGCTTCCGTCTCCGTCGTTGGTACAGTCATGGCTTTGAGTTCTCGCTCCGTATTCCGCGCAGCCGCAGCGGGAACTTCTATCCCGTTCTCTTGGGGTTGATACGCAACGAAAGCGAGGAACGTGCCAGATTGTTCTGGCCTCCTCTACACCAAGGGGTCACCACTGAGCAGATAGGCGAGATTTCTGACTGTGTCTATGGCCGTGCCTACAGCAAGCAGCAGGTGTCGCATCTTGCTGGCAGCTGCCGTGATGACGTCGAACGGTGGCTCGGCCGCAGCCTGTCCTCCCACAACCTGGCCGTCTACATTGATGCCACCTTTATCTCCACCCGCAGGGACAGGCAGGTGTCCAAGGAGGCCTACTATACCATTCTGGGGGGGAGGACGGCAGCAGGGAGGTGCTCACCGTTGTCAATCACCCCACTGAGGGTGCCCTGTGCTGGAAAGACGAGCTTGAGGCATTGAGGCAAAGAGGCGTCGGGCAGATAGACTTAGTCGTTTCCGATGCGTTGCAAGGCATAGAGAATGCCGTCTGTGCGGCCTTCCCTGGTTCCGCACACCAGTTCTGCGTGGCACACGTCAAGCGACAGATACTTGGCAGCGTGTCCCATAAAGACAAACTGGCAGTGGCTCAGCAGCTCAGCGAGGTGTTCCCATTGGAGAACAACGAGATGAAATCCTTCGAGGGATACGAAGAATTCATTACCTTTGTCGAGAAATGGGAAAGCAAGTACCCTGCCTTGAGAAGGTACAAGGCCGAGCGCAACAGTGCCTACTTCACGTACATGGACTTCCCAGCCCAAGTGCAGAGGTGCATATATACGACCAATTGGATTGAAAGGCTCAACAGGAAGTACAAGAGAACCATCAATATGAGAACCTCCATGCCCTCGGAGAAATCCGTCATCTTCCTACTGGCAGCGGTGGCGATGGAGGAAACAAAGACGACATATGGCAGGAGAATATATCAATTCAAAAGCTGGAAAGAAAAGAATAAAAAAGCAGTGGAAGTACAGAGAAAAGAAAGATGAATTACACACTTTTAAGGACACTACCCGCAAACAGCCGCTTTCGCAATGCCAAATCGAAATTACCGTTTTTTAAAGAAATTATCTTTACAAAGTTAAGGCTATTGTTAGGTTTAGTGCTAGAACTTCTAGAGGATTCTAGTTTTTCTAGAATTTTAAGATGACCTTGCTTTGCTTGGGTGTTAGAAAACTATTGCTTTTGAGGTTCTTTCTTCTTTTTCTTTTTCCGCTTGAACAACTCCTTGAAGTAGGTGAAGTCTTTCTTCATAATAACGCCGAGCCCCTGTGTGTTCAGCGAGTTGCGCGTGAAGTAGCGGTCGTTGGCACGGTTGTAGAAGTTCAGTGCCATATTGCCGTTCGGCACGAACAGATACTTGATGTCGAAATCGCCGATGAATGCCGATGTGTTGGTGGCAACGTTGTCGCGATAACCGAACTCGCCGTTGATGAGCAGGCGGTTGTTGAGCAGGCTGCCCGAGAGTATGCCTTCGTACTCGGCATTGCTGAAACCATCGTTACCTGTGGCTATGTTTGCGCCAAAGTTCCAGTGGTTGTCGTTTATAACGTTCGACAGCACGGTGTTGATTTGCTGTGAGAGCGTTCCCGACAAGATGCTCTGCATAACGAGCGAGGCTTGTCCTATCTGGTTAGGTTCACGGGGGGCAGCGTTGTTTGCTGCTTGCGGATAAAATCTGCCCACAGCCAGGAGGTACAACGCCTGCTGGTTAAGGTCTTGCTCGGAGTTCAATACCGACAGCACCATCTGCTTTGCGTCGGAAGAAAGTTCGGGCAAGTCGAGTCCGAACGTTATTGATGGGTTTTCGGGCGTACCGTTGATGTCGAGCAGACAGTCTACCTTGGTGTTGTTGGAGCGGAACGAATTGCCCATTTGCAGGTCGGAAAGAGGCACGGAATTCAGCGTGTAGTGCCCTTTCAGCTTCAGTGCTGCGGCAAATGGGTCGCCACCGAAGGCAATGAGCGAGCCATCGCCGAAGGTGAATTGTCGTTTTATGATGTTCTGAATGGTAAGGTTGTAGCTGCCTCGGCTGATGTTGTAGTTGCCGAAAAGCTGGAATGCGCCCTTATTATAATAGGTAGCACGGATTACGCCCGAACCGTTCAGTGCGATGTTGTCGCCTGTTGCCTCGTCCATCAGCACGCCAAGCGTAAAGTCGGGCGTGGTGTTTATGAGGAAGTTCACGTGCAGGTCGCTTGATATTTTCTTGTTGTAGCCGTTTTCGGTGTTGCGTTTCAGCCACACAGTATCTTGTCGGAGCACTGGTCGCAGCGAGTCGGGCGTCATATCACGCCAACGAATGAACGAGTTTTCGTCGATGGTATTCTTTGCCGCATTGTAGGTAATGTACGAGTTGCGGTTCGGTGTCATATTTATATTCATCGTTACTTCGTTCTCACGACCGATGATTGCACATTTGCCAGTGCCATATACACGCCCCCAGAATGTGCCCGACGATGCCTCACGGGGGAAATTGTATGCCAGCAGATTGTTGGTTTGCACGTCTATGTCGAACGTCAGATTGCGCAGTGCTTGGTGGTGGAGTCCGCCCGTAAGCATACCTGTGTGCCCTTCGGCATCGGCAATGGTGATGCGGTCGAAGCTGATTTCGTTCGGAATGAGCAGCACACGGCCGTCTTTGACGGTGTAGGTGGTGCCCAATGGCGTAATGCGCACAGAGCCCGAAGCCAGCATATCGCCCTCAAGATTTACGTCGGATAGCGGTCCTACCACCTTTATCCAACCATCTCCGTGCAATTTAATCTTGTCCATAAATGCACCGCAGAAGTGCTTCAGGAAGGTAAGGCGCGTGCCGTGGGCATAGATGGGCAGGTTTATGCGGCTGTTTCGCAAATCTACATAGCCGCCAATGTCGGTCGATGCGTCGCCGTCTATCGCCTTTGCGTCGATGTTTATGCGTCCCTCGTTGTTGTTGTAATTGGCTTGTGCATAGAGCGTTCCCATGTCGCCTCGTTCAAATTGGAACTGTCTTACAACGAGGTCGGCATACGCTTGTGGGTTGGTGAATACCGATTTCAGCACCACTTCGCCCGAAGCAAGCCCACCGAACGACACGCTGTGGAAGTTTACGAGGTCTAAGATGTAAGGCACGTCGATGTCTTTGAGTTGCACGGTGAGCGAGTCGGAAGTGTTTCCAGATGTCTGTCCGTTCACGATAATGTGCTGTTCCTTGTTCGATAGCTCGAAGTGCTTTATGTCTAAGTTGTTGTGAGCATAGGTAAGTTCCGATGGCTGCACCTGCAGTTCGATGGTGTCGATGCGTATTGCTGAGGGCGCAAAGTGCAGATGGGTAGCTAATTTGCTGCCCTGTCGTTCGAATTGTGCAATACAATTGATTTGTCCCAAGAAGGTTTTCTGTGCGAAAGCGTTGAACGACGACAGCGTGTTGAGTGCGTTGTTTGCAGCTGTTCCGTTGATTTGCAGTGCGAGGCGGCGGTCTGCCTTGTCTACCCATTCGCCTTTCAGAGCGATGTCCAAGGTATGGTTGGGCGTGGAAAGGTCTACTTCGAGGTTCTCAAAGTGGTAGCCAGCATAGTCTGCCTGTGGTGCTGCGATGTTGAGCGACAGCGTGTTGCGGGCTTCGTCCACATCGCCCATAACTTGGATATGGGGCGTGATGCCGATTTTAAGGTTCGTCAAATCGTGCAAAAGTTGTGTGTTTGTGATGTTGGCTGATATGTGGAACGCATTCTTGCTTGCGGTTTTGCCCCATCGCTGCGGTGCTCCCACAAGGGCAGGGAGGTAGGCACCAATCACGTTCTTTACGCTTTGCACGAGCGTAGAGTAGTTGAAGCGTCCAGAAATGGAAGCTGTGCCGAAGTCGGATTGCAGTTCTATCGACTTGCCCATAAGCTTGTTGGCTGCCGTTAGCTCCAAGTAGTTCAGTTCAATGCTGCGGTTGTTTGCCTCTTGCGTGGCAAAGTTGTCGAGCGTGAGTTTGCCGATAAGGTCGTCAATCGACGCACTGCTGCCTTCCAATGTCGCATGGAACGAGAGGGTTCGGTTGCCCAATGCTTCGGTGATATGCATATTGTGCAGATTCAGTCGGTCGGCATCAATGCGGGCATTTACGGCTATTTTGCCTTTCTGTTCGATGAATTTGCGAATGTTTCCCACCGTTCCGTCAATGCTTATTTTGCCGTTCGGGTCGTTGATAGAGGCTTTTCCGCTGAATATATCGTTGGTATAGTTGCCGTCTATGGCAATGTTGCGATAGGTATAGCCGTTGTAGTCGAACCGTGGCACGACACCCTTGGCGTAGATGTAGCGCAGGTCGGTGGTGGTTTCCACCTTAATATCGGCGACAACGGTGCCAAGTTGCGCAGAGGTAAGAATGTTGCCAATGGTGAAACGCTGCGTGTGCAGTTCAGCTTTTATGTTCCGTCCACGGAGCGAGAAGTCTATGTCGGCATTGCCGTGCACGAGGGCAAGTGTGCCCTTTGCGTGGTGGTTGCCGTGCGTTCCTTGCACCTTTCCTTTGAAACGAAGGTCGCCCAAGCGCAGAACTTCGGCGGGCAGGTTCAGTCGGAAAGCCTTGTTTATCTGCTGGATAAGGCTGTTTTTCACTTGAATGGTCTGTGCGTTGATGTTCCAAGCAGGTTGTGTGGTAAGGTGTGCGAGCGACCCTTTGAGGTTCGCCACGATGTCGCCCCTGCCGTAGCGCAGCGCAAGCGTGTTCAATTTCAGTTTGTCAGCCGTTCCCGAAATGTTGGTGTTGAGGTACAGTTTGTGGTTGAAAGTCTTTAAAGACGGTAGCAGACAGGCAATGTCGGCAGGCGTCAGATACGACTTTTCTATGCGCACTTGATGGTGGGCAGTACCGAAATCGGGTATTGTCGCTTTGTCGTTGAAGCGTGCTATATATAAAGGTATGTTGATTTTCGACTGTGGGAGCTGAACGAGCAGGTCGTTTATCTCTGCCTGTTGCTTGTCCATCTTCAAGCGTAGGTGCAGTTTGCGCACGTCCAATCCTGACGCTTCAGCAAACGAAAGGTTGCGAACGGTGGCGTCGATATGGTCGTCGGTGAGGGTGTTTAAGTTGATGTGTCCCGATATATCCTTAACGTTGAGGTGGTTAAGGTTCAGCTTGTTGCGTGTGATAGGCGCAGAAAGAAGGTCGTAACGCACATTGCTGTGGCGGATAATAAGGCTTTGAATGCGAAGGTCTAAAGGGATGTGGTGCGTTGTATCGCGCGATGCTAACGAGTCGATGACGAACTGGAAGTTGGGCTTTTCGCTTGGCGAGGTGCGATAGAGTAGGGCGTTCAGACCGAAAACCTGTGCCGACGATATACGCACTTTGCCCTCGCTGATGAGCGTCCATAGGTCTATCTTTGTGGCAATGCGCGATGCCTTTGCCATTTGCTTGCCTTTTTGGTCGTTTACAACCAATCCGTCTACAATGAAATGGTTTAAGAATCCAAGGTCGATGCGTCCCACCTGAACCTTTGTTCCAAGTTTTTCGGTGAGTGCATTTGCAACCTGCGTACCCACGAAATGCTGTACGGAAGGCAGGTGTAACAATATAATAATAAGCAAGTATAGCCCAATTGCGGTCCATACGCTCCATCGAATAAAAGTCCTCAGTTTCTTCAAAGCAAGTGCAAAACTACAATTTTTCCATTGTATACTAAAATTAATGATACAAAAAGTTTCTAAAGTGCCTAAAAATTACTATATTTGCACGCTGAATTAGCGAAGATTTCATTATTTATATTATGACAGAACAAATAAGGTTGCGTAAGGGTTTGGATATAAAACTCAAAGGACGTGCTAAAAAACAAACAATGCCACTGGAATTGTCGAAGCTGTATGCAATAGTACCCGATGATTTTGTAGGGGTTACACCCAAAATGGCAGTGAAGGCAGGCGACCATGTCAAAGCGGGCGAAACGCTTTTCGTGAACAAGAATTCCGAGGAAGTAAGGTTTGCTTCTCCTGTCAGCGGTACTGTAAAATCAATAGAAAGAGGCGACCGCAGAAAGATTCTGTACGTTAGCGTAGAGGCAGATGACGAGCAAAAGTTTGCTGATTTCGGTGCGAAAGACATACAGACGCTTGATGGCGAAGGGGTGAAGAAGGCTCTGTTGGAAGCTGGATTGTTTGGATATATCAACCAGTTGCCCTATGCAGTGTCTACCACTCCCGACACTGAACCAAAGGCAATATTTGTTTCGGCATTAAGAGACAAACCATTGCAAGGCGACTTTGAGTATGAACTTGAAGGAGAAGAGCAAGCCTTCCAGACTGGATTAACCGCACTGTCAAAGATTGCAAAAGTTTATTTATCTATCGGTGTACAGCAAAACAGCAAGGCTTTGACAGAAGCAAAGAATGTTGAGCTGACAGTTTTCGATGGACCTTGCCCTGCTGGAAACGTAGGTGTGCAAGTCAATCATCTATCACCTGTGAACAAGGGAGAAGTGGTTTGGACGGTAGATCCAACTGCTGTCATCTTCTTCGGACGACTCTTTCAGACGGGTAAAGTAGACTTGACACGTGTTGTTGCCATAGCCGGCAGCAAGGTAAAAGAACCTGCATACGTGAAAGCATTGGTAGGAACACCTATCAAGGACATTGTTGCAGGCAGACTGACAGCCACCGAACACGTGCGTATATTGAACGGAAACCCACTGACAGGTACGATAGTTGGCGATAATGCCTTCCTCGGTGCACACACATCTGAAGTTGTGGCAATGCCCGAAGGCGACGATGTGGACGAAATGGCAGGCTGGATAATGCCTCGTTTCAATCAGTTCTCTACATCGCGAAGCTATTTCAGCTGGCTCTTTGGCAAGAAGAAGGAATATGACCTCGACGCCCGCATCAAGGGCGGAAAGCGTAATATCATCATGAGTGGCGAGTACGACTCAGTATTACCGATGGACATATATGGCGAATACCTTATAAAAGCTATCATTACGGGCAATATCGATAAGCAGGAACAGCTTGGTATTTACGAAGTAAGTCCCGAGGATTTTGCCTTGGCAGAGTTCGTAGACAGTTCAAAGCAACCATTGCAGCAGATTGTGCGTAACGGTTTGAACACGCTGCGAAAGGAGAACGAGTAAGTACACCTTTATTATAATAGAGAATTAACAACTTTAAGTGATACAATATGAGCTTAAGAAATTATCTTGATAAGCTGCGTCCACAATTTGAGAAAGGTGGAAAGCTGCACGCTTTCAAGAGCATTTACGATGGTATGGACACTTTCCTGTATGTCCCACACGAGACATCGAAGAGCGGAGCGTCTATTCACGATGCCATCGATTCAAAACGAATAATGAGCATGGTAGTTATTTCGCTGATACCTGCAATGTTGTTCGGTATGTACAACATTGGTTATCAGAATGCTTTAGCTGCTGGCAAATTGGGCGAAGCAACCTGTATGGGAATGTTCCTGTATGGTGCTTTGATGCTTTTGCCTAAAATCTTGGTGTCTTACATTGTGGGTCTCGGCATCGAATTTGCTTGGGCACAATGGAAAGATGAGGAAATTCAGGAAGGCTATCTGGTAAGTGGTATCCTCATTCCGCTTATCATTCCCATCACGCTGCCACTGTGGATGCTGGCATTAGCCGTAGCTTTTGCCGTGATTTTCACAAAGGAAATCTTCGGCGGAACAGGTATGAATACCTTCAATGTGGCACTTGCCGCACGTGCTTTCCTCTTTTTCTCTTATCCGGGAAGTATGACAGGCGACACGATATGGACTTCTACCGAACAGATTTTCGGACTTGGCTACACGCTACCTGACGGCTTTACAATGGCAACTCCATTGGGCGAGATAGCTCAAAGCACAGCTGTGAACGCATCGTTGAACGATATGATTATTGGTTTAATTCCCGGTTCGGTGGGCGAAACATCGGTTATCGCCATTGCTATCGGTGCAATCTTCTTGATTTGGACGAACATTGCCAGCTGGAAAACCATGCTTAGCGTCTTCGTAGGTGGTGCCGCTATGGCGTTACTCTTCCATTCTACGGGTGCAAGTCCGTTGCAATGGTACGAGCATATCGTGCTGGGTGGCTTCTGTTTCGGTGCTGTATTCATGGCAACCGACCCTGTTACCTCTGCGAGAACGGAGTGCGGAAAGTGGATTTACGGTTTAATGATTGGCGCAATGGCTGTCATTATCCGTGTGTTGAACCCCGGTTATCCCGAAGGAATGATGCTTGCCATACTCTTTGGTAACATGTGCGCACCATTAATCGACTACTGTGTGGTTCAGTCTAATATCAACAAGCGTGCTAAGCGTGCTAAAATGTAAGGAGGAAAGAAACAGATGAAGACAAATAGCAATTCATATACAATCATCTATTCTGCTGTTCTTGTGGTCGTTGTGGCTTTCTTGCTTGCTTTCGTATTCCAAGCATTGAAACCTGCGCAAGACGTTAATGTGCAGATAGACCACCAAAAGCAGATTCTCTTTGCACTCAACCAAGACCGCAATATGACCAACGAAGCAGCGCAAAAGCTGTGGAAGGACATCATTGTTGCCGACGATATTATCAACGAAAACGGAGAAATTGTGGAACAAGGCGAGCAAGGTGGCGTAAAAGCAGGCTTCAAGTTGGACAGCAAAGACGCTAAAGAAGGCAAATTGGCATTGTTCCGCTGCAAGGTAGACGGTAAGGACAAGTATGTTATTCCTGTTTATGGAAACGGACTTTGGGGACCCATCAACGGTTTCATAGCTTTGAACGAAGACAAGGCAACCATCTTTGGCGTGTACTTCAACCATGAGAGCGAAACTGCCGGATTGGGTGCAGAAATCAAGGATAGCAAGGAATGGCAAGACAAATTCAAGGGCAAGAACATCTTCAATGCACAGAAACAGAATATCGTTTTCAGTGTAACGAAGAAGGTGGAAAAGCCTGAAAGCCAAGTGGACGCTGTTACAGGAGCTACGCTGACAAGCAACGGTGTAACCGAAATGTTCCACAACGAGAAAGGCGGACTTGCACCTTACGTTAAGTTCCTCACCGCAAAGTAACATTGAGAAGTAAATTAATATAAAACAGAAAGATTATGAGTTTGTTCTCAAAACAAAATAGAGAGGTTTTCATAAACCCGCTGAACCTTGACAACCCTGTGTTGATACAGGTGTTAGGTATCTGTTCGGCTTTGGCTGTTACCTCGCAGCTGAAACCTTCTATCGTCATGGGACTGGCGGTAACCATTATTACAGCCTTCTCGAATGTGATAGTTTCGATTATTCGTAAAACCATTCCAAACCGTATTCGTATCATCGTTCAGCTTGTTGTCGTGGCTGCTTTGGTAACCATTGTCAGCCAAGTATTGAAGGCTTTTGCCTACGATGTAAGCGTCCAGCTTTCGGTTTACGTGGGTCTTATCATTACCAACTGTATCCTTATGGGGCGTTTGGAAGCCTTCGCCATGACGAACAAGCCTTGGCCAAGTTTCCTCGACGGCATTGGTAACGGCATCGGCTACGCCATCATTCTTGTATTGGTAGGCGGCTTCCGTGAGTTCTTTGGTCGTGGCACCCTGCTTGGTTTCAAGGTTATTCCGCAGAGTTTCTACGATATGGGCTATGTAGACAATGGTATGATGGCAATGCCTGCTATGGCGTTGATACTCGTTGGCTGCGTTATATGGGTTCATCGTGCATATTTCTATAAAGGAGAAGAAAAATAATTATGGAACATTTATTAAGTCTATTCTTCAGGTCCATCTTCGTGGACAATATGATATTCGCATTCTTCCTTGGAATGTGTTCGTTCTTAGCCGTATCTAAAAACGTTAAGACATCGTTCGGACTCGGTGCTGCCGTTATCTTTGTGTTGGTTGTTACCGTGCCTGTAAACTACCTTTTGCAAACGAAAGTGCTCGGTCCCGACTGCTTGATAGAGGGCGTAGACCTTTCTTATCTCAGCTTTATTCTCTTCATTGCCGTTATTGCGGGCATTGTTCAGTTGGTTGAAATGGCAGTCGAGAAATACTCACCTTCGCTCTATGGGGCGTTGGGTATCTTCCTTCCGCTCATTGCCGTGAACTGTGCCATCATGGGTGCCAGCCTCTTCATGCAGCAGCGCATTGGGCTCGACCCTTCAAGTTCGCAGTACATTGGTTCTGTTTGGGACGCTCTCATCTACGGACTCGGCTCTGGTATCGGCTGGCTCTTTGCCATTGTGCTGATGGGTGCTATACGCGAGAAAATGGAATATTCTGATGTGCCCAAGCCTTTGCAGGGTCTTGGCATCACTTTTATCACCGTAGGACTTATGGCTTTGGCTATGATGTGCTTCTCAGGACTTAAAATTTAATATCAAAAATGGCAGAGTTTATATTATACAGCATTGCTGTTTTCTTGGTTACAATCCTTCTTTTGGTTATTGTTCTTCTTGTTGCAAAGAAGTATCTCAGTCCAAGCGGAAAGGTTAAGATAACTATCAATGGCGATAAAGAATTAGAAGTAGAACAGGGCAGCACCATTTTGGGAACGCTCAACGAGAACGGCGTCCACTTGGCTTCTGCGTGTGGAGGTAAGGGAAGCTGCGGACAGTGTAAGTGCCAGGTGCTCGAAGGCGGTGGTGAAATCCTCGATTCAGAACGCCCACACTTCTCTCGTAAGGAGGTAAAAGACCACTGGCGTCTTGGCTGTCAGGCGAAAGTGAAGGGCGACCTCTCCATAAAAGTATCAGAATCCATATTGGGTGTTAAGGAATGGGAATGCACCGTTATCTCCAACAAGAACGTTTCGTCGTTCATCAAGGAGTTCAAGGTGGCACTTCCTCCAGGCGAACATATGGACTTTGTGCCAGGTTCGTATGCACAGATACGTATTCCAAAGTACGACTGCATCGACTACGACAAGGACTTCGATAAGGAACTCATCGGCAAGGACTACCTCCCAACGTGGGAAAAGTTCAACATACTTTCGCTCAAAGCCAGCAACCCAGAAGACACCGTGCGTGCTTACTCAATGGCAAACTATCCAGCCGAAGGCGACATCATTACGCTCACCGTGCGTATTGCTACGCCACCGTTCCTGCCACGTCCACAAGTAGGTTTCCAAGACGTACCAGCGGGTATCGGTTCGTCGTACATCTTCACGCTGAAACCAGGCGACAAGGTAATGATGAGCGGTCCTTACGGCGAGTTTGCACCTAACTACACATCGGGCAAGGAAATGATATGGATTGGTGGTGGTGCAGGTATGGCACCGTTACGCAGTCAGATTATGCATATGTTGAAGACATTGCACACCCGCGACCGTGAGATGCACTTCTTCTATGGTGCCCGTGCGTTGGGCGAAGCCTTCTTCCTTGAAGACTTCTGGGAGCTTGAAAAGGAATATCCTAACTTCCACATGCACCTCTCGCTCGACCAGCCCGACCCAGTGGCAGATGCAGCAGGCGTGAAGTATTACCAAGGTTTTGCGGTGAACTGTATTTGCGAAACCTATCTGAGGAATCACGAAGCACCCGAAGATTGTGAGTATTATCTTTGCGGTCCTCCTATGCTCATCAAAACTGTTACCGACTATCTCGACAGCCTTGGCGTAGAGAAAGACGCCATTCGCTTCGACGATTTCGGATAAGAAGCAATTGTATAAATCTCAAGTAAAAACAATTTTCATTATAACAAAGGCGTCTGCACCCATAAGTGCGGACGCCTTTTACTTTTGTTGCAAGGCTATTTCGTCAATACAAAATGCGGGTAGGGGAGTGCCCCTTCACGTTCCTGACACCGAAAGAACAACAGATTTGCCGTGAGGAATGCGATAAATAGCACCCCTATAATGAGCAACAGTTTGTAGATAAAAATAAATAGGAAAGAGCAGGATTTACCATTTATTTTGTAAAGATAATAGTGTTAAAAAGTGATAACTGCGCTTTGGCGTTGCAAAAGCGTAGGTTTTGCAATGCAAAACAGCCGCTTTTACCGTGCAAAACCTACGCTTTTGGAATGTAAAACAATAGGTTTTACAAAGCGTTGATAAAGAGGTGGTTATGCGGTAGATGAGTTTGTAAAAAATATTTACACATTCATCGTCTGTATTTCGTTCATTGGGTAAGTTGTTGTTCTCGATGTTGCGTTTGTTCCTAAATTGTACATTCCAAATCGAAGTGCGACAAAATGCAGAAAAATCACAAAAAAGTTGATAATTCCATAAATATTTCCTACATTTGTAGCATTGAAAGGCGTGAACGGGCTATCTGCACAGAGGGCTTGACCCCCCCGATAAGGTAGATAAGAGGTTGCATTGAAGTGCAGGAAAGGCTGCATACACGGCACTTCTCTGCTGTTTCCCACACGCATTGAATGACTATTTTCCTAACTTATAACAGAACATTAACAAAGCGTATGAAAAAGCCAGGCACTGCCACATCAGCCGAGAACTACACCAACGAGTCGAAAATCATCAAATGTTACAAACGCTACGCACCGCTCTACGACCTGCTTTTCGGTAGCGTATTCCAGCAAGGGCGTCGGGCAATCGTCAAGGAAATGAAGGCAATTGACACCAAAGACGTGCTCGAAGTGGGCGTAGGAACCGGGCTTATGCTGCCGATGTATCCGCAGGACGTAGCAGTTACGGGCATAGATATCTCCAAGGAGATGCTCGACAAAGCCCAAGAGAAAGTGGACAGAGACTGCACTGCCACCGTGTCGCTGATGCAGGTAAATGGCGAGCAGCTGCCGTTTCCCGATAATCACTTTACCTGCGTTACGCTGCCCTACACCTATTCCGTTACCCCTGACCCCTTTAAGCTTATCAACGAGGTGAGGCGCGTCTGCAAAAAGGACGGTTTCATCATCATCGCCAACCACTTTTCGGGCGTCCGCTCCCCGTGGGCTGTGTTTGAAAAGATAGTCAGTCCGTTTGCCACGAAGATAGGATTTCAATCCAAATTCTCTTATCAGACCTATGTGGAGAACCTCGACTGGAACGTAGTGAAGAGTTATTCGTGCAACCTCTTCGGGCTTTCGCGCATCGTCGTGGTCAGGAATGACTGACGGCACGGACTGCTCCAGTGCTGCCTGCGAGGTGGACGGAGACCCCAATCGCCACCTTTCTGGAGATGGAAGAGGATAGTTTGCTTGCTGAAAGGGCACTTTCCTGTATTTCGCAATGTTTTGAAATGAAACTTGTACCCATTGGCTATCAGTATGCTGCGGCTTATCTGCAATGGTTTCGGCAACAGTACTGGTTGATGGGTGTTTATGTAATTTTGATGTTTTATCGGACAGCAACCAATCAATAGCTATGCTCTGGCATTCCAAAACCCATTGTTTTGCACGGCAAAAGAGCCTGTTTTGCATCGTAAAACAGGCTCTTTCGCAATGCAGAAACACTCCTGTCGTTCACAGTCCTATATAGAATAAGGTGTTGATGGCACGGAACGCTGACGGCAATACAGGGCAGGAAGACCTCTATAAAACTGTTGAAAACAAATAAAGGAAGTTCAATACATTTGGAAAACTAATTAAATCTGGGTCTATTTGCACAGATATAAGATTGGTTTAAGTGGATAACAATAATTGCTTAATATCAGTTTTGGATAACATTTTTGTTTAATTCATACGAGAAAAAGAATGGAAATACGTAAAATTGCATTATCGTTGATTGCGGTAATGGCGTTAAGCGCAACAACAGTACAGGCGCAGACCACAAACACCAGTAAGAAAACTCCAACTGCAAAGGCTAAGATTTGCACTGTTGAAAAGAAGATAGAAGGAGACTTTAGGTGCGACGAAGCGAAAGTGGAAAAGGCTGCAAAGAAGACTTATTGCAATGCAAAGAACGTCTGCCAGAGACCGAGAAGGACTGCAAGAATGCTATACATAACGCTAAGGTAAAGTGCGAAGCAAAGGAAGCTGCCAAAAAAGCACAGAAGAAACGCTAAGAAACTGACGGCAAAAGAACAAAGCATCAGCTCGGTTTCGATAGGAATTGATAGCTGCAAACAAATGTTTGTGGCTGTAACACAACAGATTTCCATGAAAGATAGACGCATGTCTACTTTCGGGGGAAACTCTTTACAAAGTCTAAACCAAACAAGCAATTTGACTAAAATAAGACTGACAAGACATAACCTTTGGCATACCATTTGCAAGAAAATACCACAGAACAGATGAAGAAACGAGGTGCGAGATGTTAATAAAAAATATATTATAGTCCAAAATTTTGTAGTTCGATAAATATTTAGTAACTTTGTACAAAATTACGTCTATCCTAACGTAACTTAACACCATATTTAATATTTAGGTATATTCTATCTAATGAGACAACTTAAGATTTCAAAAAGTATTACCAACCGTTCCAGCGAGGCACTCGACAAGTACTTGGTGGAGATTGGACGTGAACCAATGATTACCGTTGATGAAGAGATTGAGCTTGCTCAGGAGATTCATAAAGGCGGCAAAAAGGGCGAGCGAGCAAAGGAGAAACTCATTAAGGCGAACTTGCGCTTTGTGGTTTCTGTTGCTAAGCAATACCAACATCAAGGTCTCTCGCTTACCGACCTTATCGACGAAGGCAACATCGGCCTTGTCAAGGCTGCCGAGAAGTTCGACGAGACACGTGGGTTTAAGTTCATCTCATACGCAGTTTGGTGGATTAGACAGAGCATCTTGCAGGCTATTGCCGAACAAAGCCGCATTGTGCGCCTGCCGCTGAACCAAGTGGGAGCCATCTCAAAGATAAACCAAGTTACCAACGAGTTCATTCAGAAACACAACCGTCGTCCTTCTATTCACGAATTGGCTGATATGACGGGCATAGACGAGGCACGCATTCGCCAAAGTCAGAGCGCGGACAATCACCACATGAGCATTGATGCTCCGTTCAGCGACGACGATGATAACTCTATGAGCGATATGTTGGCATCGGGCGATGACTCGCGAACCGACCGCGGTGTGGATTTTGAATCAATGTCTGACGACCTTAAGTCGGTGTTGCAGAACACGTTGAAAGACCGTGAGCGCAAAATTGTAATTGAGTGTTTCGGCATTGGTTGTCAGGAGAAAGGACTGGAGGAAATAGGCACGGAGATGCAGCTTACACGCGAACGTGTGCGCCAGATTCGTGAAAAGGCAATCGAAAAAATCCGCTTAAGTGGTAATGCACGAGTGCTGATGAAGTATCTCGGTTAAACGTAAAATTTATTGGATAGTCCTCGCTGAAGGGCTGAATATTCAGAAATAAACCCCATCGCTTGCACGGCGGTGGGGTTTTCAGTTACGGAAAAGTCTGTTTTTATGGTTAGTTTTTGTGCAACTTTCTTGTTCTTTCGCTGAAAATCACTATCTTTGCAACAGTTATTACCGTTGTTCTGTGCTCATACAATGGTAACGACACGATGGAACGGCTGTAATAACGTTCCTGAAACAACAAACAGAAAAGCAGAAATAACAATCATAAATAATAGAAAAGCATCTCGTCTGCAATGCCGCAAACGGTGTTGAAGCGCAGAAAGATGAAAGTTTTAACTAACAAATTAATGGAAGAATTTGAACTCATTGCCAAAACCTTTATGGGACTTGAGGAGGTTTTGGCTCAAGAGCTCACCCAACTGGGTGCTAACAACGTGCAGATTGGACGACGAATGGTGTCGTTCACAGGAAACAAGGAAATGATGTACCGCGCTAACTTCCAGTTGCACACCGCAATAAGAGTACTGAAACCAATCGCACACTTCAAGGCAAAGAGCGCAGAAGATATGTACGATGAAGTGAAAAAGATAGATTGGAGCAAGTACATTCTGAAGGGAAAGACATTCTCGGTAGACTCGGTGGTCTACTCGGAAGAGTTCAAGAACTCACGTTTTGTTACCTACAAGGTGAAAGATGCCATTGTAGACCAGTTCCGTGAAAACACAGGCATACGCCCGAACATCTCTGTAAGCAACCCAGACATTCGCCTGAACATACACGTAGCCGAAGATAAGGCTACCTTGTCGCTCGACTCCAGCGGCGAATCGCTGCACCGTCGTGGCTACCGACAAGAAAGTGTGGAGGCACCATTGAACGAAGTGCTCGCAGCAGGTATGATATTGATGACTGGTTGGAAGGGCGAAACCGACTTCATCGACCCTATGTGTGGCTCGGGCACGCTGCCCATCGAGGCTGCACTCATCGCACGCAACATTTCTCCAGGCGTATTCCGCAAGGAGTTTGCGTTCGAAAAATGGCCCGATTTCGACCAAGAACTCTTCGATATGATATACAACGACGATTCGCAGGAGCGAGAATTCGACCACCATATCTACGGTTACGACGTTGAAATGAAGGCTGTGAACACGGCAAAAATGAACGTGGCGGCAGCAGGATTCACAAAATACGTTACCATAGAGCACAAGGACTTCAAGAACTTCACGCAGCCAGAGCAGAAGAGTATCATCGTGATGAACCCTCCTTACGGCGAGCGCATCTCTACTCCGAACCTCTTGGGCACCTACAAAATGATTGGCGAACGCCTGAAACACCAGTTTATGGGCAACGAAGCGTGGATTCTCTCGTATCGAGAAGAGTGTTTCCGCGAAATCGGATTGAAGCCAAGCATCAAGATTCCCGTGTATAACGGTTCGTTGGAATGCGAGTTCCGTCGCTATCAGATGTTCGACGGCAAGCTGAACGACTTCCGTGCAGAAGGCGGGATTGTGAAGACAGAAGACGAAAAGCGCGAAATGGCACAGAAACACCGCTTCAAGAAGAACCGCGATTTCAAGAAACGACTCGACGAAACCGAAGAAAACGAAGAGGGCGACATACGCTCTTTCACCTTCCACAGCTTTGAACACAACATCTCGATAGGCGGAAAGAAGTTTGAAGACGGCAAGCGTGGCGGACGCAGAAACTTCCGCGATGACGACCGATTCGGCGACGAGCGTGGCTCATTCCGTGGAAAGAAGAAGTTCGACGGCAAACGATTTGATAAAGGAAACAAAGGCGGAAAGTTCCGTAAAAAAAATAATTATAATACAGATGAAGACTAAGACTTTAATTGTAAGTGCAGGATTGGCAGCAGCCACTTTAGGTCTTGCATTGCCTACCAACGTTATGGCACAGAAACAGTTCACACTCGAAGAACTCAACTTCGGCGGTAAAAACTTCCAAAAGATGCGAGCTGAAACCCGCTACACCACGTGGTGGGGCGACCAGCTTGTGCGTTTGGACAAAGACCGCTGCACAATCGTAAACCCAAAGACGCTGAAAGAAACCACGCTCTTTACGCTCGACGATATAAATGCAGTAGTAGCACGAGGCAACGACGACGCTAAAGTGCGCTCGCTCTTCCACGTTTCTTTCCCATACGCCGACCGCCCAGTGGCTCAAATCGCAACGGGAAAGGAAATAATGATGGTTAATTTCAAGACCAAAAAGATTGAAAGCACTATGAAGAGCGTTGCTGGCGTTCAGGCACAGGATTATAATAAGGTGTCAGGAGCAATGGCATACGTGCTGAAAGACCAACTATACGTTGCCGATAAGGGCGGAACAACAAAGCAACTTACTAACGATGGCTCGCAAAACATCGTCTACGGACAGGCTGTACACCGCGACGAGTTCGGTATCAAGGGCGGTTTGTATTGGAGTCCGTCGGGCAATCGCTTGGCATTCTACCGTATGGACCAAAGTATGGTAACCGATTATCCGCTCGTTCATATACCTGAAGTAGACTGGAAACCTGAAAACGGCGAGTCGCGCGCAGCTACTCCAGCACCTACCAAATACCCAATGGCAGGCGAAACATCGCACAAGGTAACCGTGGGAGTCTACGACATCAACACAGGAAAAACTGTTTACCTCGATGCAGGCGACCCTACCGACCGCTATTTCACCAACATACAGTGGAGCCCAGATAGCAAAACCATCTATATGTTCGAGCTTAATCGCGACCAAAACGACTGTCGCTTGGTGTCATACAACGCCGAAACGGGCAGCAAGATTGCAGAATTGTATCGCGAAACCGACGCAAAGTACGTGGAACCTTCGCACCCTATACTCTTTTTGCCTTGGAATGCCGACCAGTTTGTTATGCAAACGCAGAAAGATGGCTACAATCACTTCTACCTATTTAATAAGGATGGCAAACAGCTGAAGCAGATTACGAAAGGCAATTGGGTGGTTATGGACGTGCTTGGCTTCAACGAAAAGGCGAAATCAATCATCTACGTGTCTAACGAATGCAGCCCTATACAGCGCAATACGTGGAGCGTGAACGTTGAGAACGGCACCCGCACCCTCTTGGACAACGGCCGTGGCTACCACTACGCAACACTCAGCGGTGGCGGTAACTACTTGGTGGACAACTATACAGAACCTACTGTGCCACGCAAGATAGACATTACCACCATCGGAGCAAAGCCAACGATAAAGAATTGGCTTACTGCGAAGAACCCATGGGACGGTTACAACATACCAGAGTTTACTTCTGGCTCGCTGAAAGCTGACGACGGCACCACCGACCTCTATTGGCGTATGGTGAAGCCTATCGGTTTCGACCCATCAAAGAAGTACCCAACCGTGGTTTATGTGTATGGTGGACCACACGCACACAACGTTGATGCAAGCTGGAACTACGGTTCACGTTCGTGGGAAACCTATATGGCGCAGAAGGGTTACTTGCTTTTCATTCTCGACAACCGTGGTAGCGAGAACCGTGGTAGAGCGTTCGAGCAAGCTACTTTCCGCCAACTCGGACAGGTAGAAATGCGCGACCAGATGCAGGGCGTGAAGTATTTGAAGACGCTGCCATACGTTGATGCCGACCGTATCGGCGTACACGGCTGGTCGTTCGGTGGCTTTATGACCATCTCGCTGCTCACCAACTATCCCGAAACCTTCAAGGTAGGCGTTGCAGGTGGCCCTGTTATCGACTGGAAGTGGTACGAAGCTATGTATGGCGAACGCTATATGGACACACCGCAGACCAATCCAGAAGGCTATGCAAAGACTTCGCTCTTGGCAAAGGCAAAGGATTTGAAGGGCAAGTTGCAGATTATTACAGGTCTGAACGACCCAGTGGTACTGCCACAGCACTGTTATAGCTTCCTCAAGGCGTGCATTGCAGTAGGCACTCAACCCGATTTCTTCGTGTATCCAGGCGAGCCTCACAATATGCGTGGACACCAAAGCGTTCACTTGCACGAAAGAATCACACAGTATTTCGAGGACTATTTGAAGTAAGTTTTTAAACAAACGAAACATAATACATTAACGGAAATCCTTACGATAAGGGGAAAGAGAGGTGCTTATGAAGATATTACTGTTAGGCAGCGGCGGCCGTGAACACGCCTTAGCTTGGAAGATTGCACAAAGCAAGAAGTGCGAAAAACTGTTCATTGCGCCAGGCAATGCAGGTACAACCGACTGTGGCGAGAATGTAGCCATTGGTGTAAACGATTTTGAAAAGCTCAAGGCGTTTGCCGTAGACAACGCTATCGATATGGTAGTAGTAGGTCCTGAAGACCCATTGGTGCGTGGCATATACGACGAATTCAAGCACGATGCCCGCACTGCTCACATTTCCATCATCGGACCGTCGAAGGCTGGGGCGGTGCTCGAAGGCAGTAAGGACTTTGCCAAAGCCTTTATGCAACGCCACGCCATTCCTACAGCAGCCTATGCAACTTTCGACGGCACCACCGTAGAGGAAGGATTGAAGTTCCTTGAAACGCTGAAAGCCCCTTATGTGCTCAAGGCTGACGGCTTGGCAGCAGGCAAAGGCGTGCTCATACTGCCAACTTTAGACGAGGCAAAGCACGAATTCAAGCAGATGCTCGACGGTATGTTCGGCAAAGCATCAGCCAAAGTGGTCATCGAAGAGTTCCTTTCGGGTATCGAGTGTTCGGTATTTGTACTCACCGATGGCACGAACTATCAGATACTTCCCGAAGCAAAGGACTATAAACGCATCGGCGAGGGCGATACAGGACTCAACACTGGCGGTATGGGAAGCGTGTCGCCGGTGCCTTTTGCCACTGCGGAATGGTTGCAGAAGGTGGAGAACCGCATTATTAAACCTACGGTTGATGGCTTGAAAGTTGAAGGTATCGACTATAAAGGCTTCATTTTCTTCGGACTTATCAACGTAGATGGTGAGCCGATGGTGATAGAATACAACTGTCGTATGGGCGACCCGGAAACCGAAACCGTGATGTTGCGTCTGAAGAGCGACATCGTAGACTTGTTTGAAGGCGTTGCCAATGGAACCCTCGATAACTGTAAAGTGGAGTTCGACGACCGTGCTGCCGTTTGCGTTATGTTAGTCAGTGGTGGCTATCCTGGTGCTTACACAAGGGGTTACACCATCAGTGGGCTCGACAGCGTAGCCGATTCGGTGGTTTTCCATAGCGGAACAGCGTTGAAAGACGGACAGATTGTAACCAACGGAGGGCGTGTTATCGCCGTGTCATCTTACGGAACAAACAAGGAAGAAGCCCTTCTCAAGAGTTTCACCAATGCTAAAAAGATACAGTTTATAGGCAAAAACTTCCGTAGGGACATCGGTCAGGATTTATAAAAACCACATTGACAAGTAGGTGTTTATAATAAGTTGCCACTATATTTAAGTCTGTTTTTCAGTCAGTATGCCAGCTTTAGGAAGTGATGAAAGATGGCAGAACGACAAGAAAAAGGCATAAATATAGTGGTAAAACCAAGAATAAAACAATAGGATAATGCGTAGGTGTTTCATTTTGAACACCTACTTAAAACTGAAAAGCGGTGCGCAAACAACTACAAAACACAATTGCTGAAAGCAGATGGACACTCACCGTGGTATCCGTCCTCACCACTGCTGTGTGGGCAGTGGTGTGTTTAAACAACCTGTCGGTTATTGCGCCCTTCCTCTGCATGCTCTTTTCCACCTTCCTAATGATGGAATTGAACAACTCCAACGCCCTCATACGCATTTACAGTCGTATGGTGTCGTGTTGCTATATGCTGCTTACCACGATGGCAACCTTCCAGTTTGTGTCGATGCGTGCCGCCAGTGTAGTGCTCTGTATGGTAGGTTTCTACACCTGTATTTTCCGTTGCTATCAAGACCAACGCTCGCCAGGGTGGGTGTTCTACGCCTTTCTCTGTATGGGTTTCAGTAGCATTGTGTGGGTGCAAACCCTTTATTTTGTACCCATTGTGTGGGTGTTGCTCGCCACAAAGCTGTTGGCTCCCAGCGTCCGAAACTATGTTTCCTCTCTTTTCGGACTGCTTTTGCCCAACCTTGTGGCATTCGGAATCCTGCTTTATCGTGGCGAATGGCAGTTGGCGGTGCAGCATTTCAACGAACTAATCAATTTCGGCAGTCTTGCCAACTATTGGTTGCTTTCGGTCAATCAGATAGTTACAGCGTCGTGGGTAATCCTCTGTGCCATCATCGGAACGGTTCACTATATACGTAAAAAGAGTGCCGACAGTATTCGCAACCGCATGCTTTACAGCTTTTTCATCAACCTAAACACCGTTTCCATTATTTTCCTGTGCCTGCAACCACAGCATTTCGATGCCCTCCTCGGTACGGTTATCGCATCTACTTCGCCCCTTATAGGGCATTTCTTTGCGCTGACCCACACCAAAATCACCAATTTCACTTTCAAGTTTCTTGCCCTTGGCACGTTTGTCATCACGCTTTACAATCTCTTTCCCTACCTTCTTCGATAGGGAACGTAGCAGTGTTTACGGCACGAAACAACCTTCTTTTCTCACATCTTCTTCATTTTGCCATTACGAAAGTATAGCCCTTGTATTGCATAAATGCATGTAGGGGCGTGATTCATCACGCCCCTAACACCAAGAAAAAGAGGGGTTATCTAAAATTTCTATGAAAACTAGAACTTTCTAGAAATTCTAGTATAGAACTTGACAATATCCTTGATTTTGTAAATATAATTCGCAGGAAAAACGCTAATTTCGTTTTGGCACTGCGAAAGCGGCTCTTTTGCAACGCAAAACAGCCGCTTTTACCGTGCAAAACCTACGCTTTTGCAATGCGAAACAATAGGTTTTGGAACGTCAAAGCGTAGTTGTTGATTATCAATAATTTACGAGTGGTAAACTAAAAAGATATTTGTAACGATTTTTCGTAATACCTTTTAATAATGTAACGATAGCGAGGTAGTTATAGAATAGAGGTGTTTGTGAAAAATATTTACACTCTTATTGTCTGTTTTCTGTCTATAAAACAAGAAATATTGGCGAAGTTGTATAAGGTAGAAATAAATACTAATGTACCATAAATGGGCGCACTAAAGTAGCTGAGTGGGGGAGATTCGGTTGGTAAAACACAAAAATTTGCAAAAGAACGGCATAATTAACCGCTTATTTTGCTTGTATCGTTAAATTGTCGTACTTTTGTATCTTGAATATCAATTCTGTGCAGACAACAAACGTATGGTATTAAATTATATTTGGATAGCGTTTTTTCTGATTGCTTTTGCCTTCGGAATAGTAGGCTTGATAATGGGCGACACCACGCTGTTTCAGAAGATGGTGGACGCTACTTTCGACTCGTCGAAGACAGCGTTCGAGGTTTCGCTCGGACTTACGGGAGTGCTTGCCTTGTGGCTCGGCATTATGAAGATTGGCGAAAAGGCAGGCATTGTGAACGTGTTGGCACGACTGTTGAGTCCTGTTTTCACCAAGCTGTTCCCCGATATTCCTAAGAACCACCCTGTTATGGGCTCTATCTTTATGAACATCGCTTCCAATATGCTTGGACTCGACAATGCCGCTACGCCGACAGGACTGAAGGCTATGGCGCAGATGCAGGAGCTTAACACGAAGAAAGACACGGCTACGAACCCTATGATAATGTTTCTTGTGCTGAACACAAGTGGACTTACCATTATTCCGACCAGCATTTTGGCGTTCCGAAGTGCGAACGGTGCAGCGCAGCCTACTGATGTTTTCATTCCTATTTTGCTTGCTACGGCGGTTGCTACGATTACTGGAATCATGGTTACCTCGCTTTGGCAACGCATCAATCTGCTGCAGCCTGTGTTGCTTGCCACCATTTTCGGACTTATCGGTTCGGTGGGATTGGTGATTTGGGGCTTCGGTCAGATGGACGAAAGCACTATGAACACCGTAACTTCGGTAGCTTCCAACCTTATATTGATGTCGATAATCGTTATCTTTATCGGTGCAGGACTGCTTCGGAAAATCAATGTTTACGATGCTTTCATCGAAGGAGCGAAGGACGGTTTCACCACTGCCGTGCGCATTATCCCTTATCTTGTAGCCATACTCGTGGGCGTGGGCGTGTTCCGTGCGTCGGGTGCGATGGATATGTGCATAGGCGGCATACAGTGGACGTTGGAGCAATGCCACGTGAATACCGACTTTGTGGGTGCTCTGCCAACTGCGCTGATGAAGCCATTGTCGGGCAGCGGTGCGCGCGGACTGATGCTTGAGGCGATGCAAAACTATGGAGCCGACTCGTTTGTGGGCAGGTTGAGTTGCATCTTCCAAGGTTCTACCGACACCACATTCTATATATTGGCTGTTTATTTCGGCAGCGTAAGCATACGTTACACACGCCACGCCGTGGCTTGCGGCTTGCTTGCCGACCTTGCCGGCGTGCTTGCAGCAATCGGAATATGCTCTCTTTTCTTCTAAACAGACACGAAACAAAATGGCAAACTTAAAATCATTGGCAAAAGACACGGCTATTTATGGGCTCAGTAGCATCGCTGCACGCTTCATAAACTATCTTTTAGTGCCGATACAAACTGCCAAATTCAATGCTGCTGGCGGACAGTATGGCATCATAACCAACGTGTATGCCTACGTGGCACTGCTGATAGTGCTGCTCACTTACGGTATGGAAACCACCTTCTTCCGCTTCATGAGCAAGGAAGGAGAGGACCCCGACAAGGTGTATGCCACCACTTTGAAGATGGTGGGAGCTACGTCTTTGCTCTTTATGGCAGTAGTATTGCTGTTCAATCAGCCCCTTGCGGCACTCTTGGGCTATGCCGACCACCCCGAATACATTATGATAATGTATGTTACGGTGGCGATAGATGCCTTTGCAGCCATACCTTTTGCCTATCTGCGGTGTAAGCATCGCCCCATAAAATTTGCTATGCTGAAGATGCTCAACATCACTTTCAACATCGTGTTGAACCTGCTTTACTTGGTGGTGTTGCCTTACTTCAAGCTCAATCCGTTCGGTATCTACGATGCAAACTTCACGCTCGACGTGGTGTGGGTGTTCTATATAAACTTCTTCTGCACCGTTGCTACCTTGCTTTTGCTATGGAAGGAACTGTCGGGCATACGTCACAGCTTCGATATGGGCACGTGCAAGCGTATGCTGGGCTACACTTTCCCACTTCTGATAATGGGTTTGGCAGGACAATTGAACCAGTCTGCCTCGCAAATAATATTCCCTTACGCTTTCGATGGCACAGCCGAAGAGGCACGAACACAGCTCGGAATCTATGGCGCATGTATTAAAATAGCCATGATAATGGTTATGATAACGCAGGCTTTCCGCTATGCTTACGAACCGTTTGTGTTCGGAAAGTCGAAAGACAGAGACAATAAGGACACCTATGCAAAGGCTATGAAGTTCTATATCATCTTCACTTTGCTGGCTTTCCTTGCCGTTGTGGGCTATATGGACGTGCTTCGCTATGTGGTGGGGCGCAGCTATTGGGACGGATTGGAGATTGTACCGATTGTTATGGCAGCCGAAATTATGTTCGGAATCTTCTTCAACCTCAGCTTCTGGTACAAGCTTACCGACCGCACAATATGGGGAGCGTACTTCTCTGGCATCGGTGCGGTGGTGCTCATCGTTATGAATATCCTGCTCATACCGCATTTCAGCTATTGGGCTTGTGCGTGGGCAGGCTTCGTTTCGTACGCCGTGAGTATGGTTGTAAGCTACTACTTCGGACAGAAGTATTATCCTATTGCCTATCCGTTGAAGGAAATTCTGTTCTATGTAGTGGTGGCATTGGTGCTGTTTGCAGCCATTACGGCTTCCAACAAATACCTGTCAACGTTGCTTGCCCTTGCTGCCAACACAGCGTTGATACTGGTTTTCCTTGCCATTATCGTCAAGCGCGACTTCCCATTAAGCAAACTTCCCGTTATAGGAAAGCGGTTTAAGAAATAAGAAAGCACAAAAATTTATTTATCATTTATACAATTAATTATGAAAAAATCAACATTGCTCCTTGCCGGACTGCTCTCTCTGAGCACTGCTTCTAAGGCAGATGAAGGTATGTGGACACTTTACAACTTGCCTGAAGCGGTTTATACGCAGATGGTAGATTATGGTTTTTCGTTGCCTTGCGACAAACTTTACAACAATCCAGATGCTATCAGCAACTACGTTGTAAACTTCTCTGGCTTCTGTTCAGGTGTTGTTGTATCGCCCGATGGCTTGGTTTTCACCAACCACCACTGTGGTTTCGGTGCCATCAATGCACACTCAACGGTTGAGCACGACTACATGCGCGACGGCTTCTATGCCAAGAGCTTCGCCGAAGAACTGCCAAACGAAAACACCTTTGTTTCGTTTATGCGTGGTCAGCAGGACATTACCAACCGCATTGCACCGCTCATCGAGAACAAATCGTTGAAGGAACAAGGTGAGATTATTGACTCTGTGGAGAACGTTCTGAACGATTCAATCAAGAAAATCGACAAGACTTTGCACATCGAAGTGGCTCCGTTCTACGAAGGAAACAAGTATTACGCTACCACTTATCAAGACTTTACCGACGTGCGCCTTGTGTTCACCGTTCCAAAGAGTATGGGTAAGTTCGGTGGTGATACCGATAACTGGATGTGGCCACGCCAGACTTGCGACTTCTCGGTGTTCCGTATATACGCCGACCCTAAGACTAACGGACCTGCTGCCTACTCTAAGGACAACGTGCCTTACCACCCAGAGCACTACGCACCTGTTAGTTTGCAAGGCTATAAGGACAAAGACTTCGCCATGACCATCGGTTATCCGGGCAGCACAAACCGCTACCTCTCTTCATATGGCATTCAGCAGCGTCGCGATATTGAGAATACCTCACGAGTGCAGAGCCGCGACATCAAACTCGCACTTATGAAGAAGTATATGGACGCCGACCAAAACGTGCGCATTCAGTACGAGTCTAAGTATGCAAGTTCTGCCAATTACTGGAAGAATTCAATGGGTATGAACAAGTGTATCGACTCTATCGGACTCATCAGGCAGAAGGCTGAATACGAAGGAAAGATTAAGAACTGGTTGGCAAAGCAGCCTACAAAGAACCCTGCAATAGATGTAAACTTCAGCGAATTGGAGCAACTCTACGCTCAAAACCGTCCGTTGGTACAGGCTTTAAGCTATTGGTCAGAATCGTTCAGACGCACAACAGAGTTCTTCACACGTGCTATGAATATGAATACCAAGACGCCATTGAAGGGCTCGGCAGCCAATCCAAAGGCGCAATACTTTGAGTTTAAGGATAATAGCAGCGAGTGGAACTATGCACTTGATAAGGAGCTGACAGCCGCAATGATGCAGAACTACGCCAAGATGATGCCTGCTGAATATCACCCGGCATTCTTCCAGACTGTAAAGAAGAAGTTCGGAGGCGACTTCTACAAGTACACCGACTGGCTTTACAAGACCAGTAAGGTGCTTACAAAGGGCGAAAAGTTCTATCCTAACGACAGCAAGAAGTTTATGAAAGACCCTGCTGCGCAGGTAGGAAAAGACCTCTTGGAAGTTTATCAGCAGATTGCAAAGAAGTCAATGCAAGTAACTGAAAACATCAAGGCACAGGAAAAGAAACTCACCGAAGCCAAAATACAAATGGAAATGGACCTTCCACACTATAGCGATGCCAACTTTACAATGCGTTTGAGCTATGGTCAGGTAGGCGGTTATATGATTGGCGGCTTCAACAGCGGCTACTATACGACAGCCGAAAGCATCGTGGAGAAATTCAAGAAAGCCGACAAGATTGCCGACTACAAGGCAGAACCAATTATGATGAGCCTGCTCTCTTCTAACGATTTCGGCAAGTATGCCGACAAGACATCGGGCAAGATGCAACTCTGCTTCCTTACAAACAACGACATTACAGGCGGTAACTCTGGTTCGCCAATGTTCAATGGTAAGGGCGAACTCATCGGTCTTGCATTCGACGGCAACTGGGACAGCCTCAGTTCAGACATCAACTTCGACCGCAACCTTGCGCGTTGCATCGGTGTAGACATTCGTTTCGTACTCTATATGATGGACAAATGGGGACACGCTGACCGCTTGATTAAGGAAATCAACGCAAAGTAAGCGAGCAGCAAAGACACATATATAAAATAAAAGGTGTGGCAAATTGGTTTTTGCCACACCTTTTTTGTTCTCAAACCAGCCACAGCCTTCTTGCGATTCAGTACTCCGTACCGCCTTTGTTCTCTGCCCTTTCGCTTGCATTCGCACGCTGTTTGCGCTTTGCGGCACCATTGTGGCAGCCTTGTAGCATAATCGCAAAGATTTCATAATTGCAGGAAGTGTTATCGCACACGTCTTTAAAATTGTTTAAGAAGACAGGAAAACAGCTTGAAAAGTTTTGATGATAAATAAAAAAAGTGTAAATTTACACCCGTTATCCTGAAACAATCTTATACACCTTACTAACTAATGCCTAACAAAAAATAGAAACGACGGACTGAGAAGCCTGTCGTTTTCTTTTGCCCAAAAAATTGTTGGCAAATAACAGACAAACACAATGCTTTTGTAAAGATAATTCTCTTAAAAAGTGATAACTGCGCTTTGACATTGCGAAAGCGTAGGTTTTGCGATGCAAAACAGCCGCTTTTACCGTGCAAAACCTACGCTTTTGGAATGCAAAACAACAGGTTTTGCAATGCGCTGATAATTAAGTGGTTACGTAATAGATACGCTTGTGAAAAATATTTACACCCAAATCACGTCCCTGCGGTGGAGAAATGACAGATGTTTATCGGTGGAACGGTTTTCTTTTGGCTGTACTTCCGCACAAAAAAATACTCCCATTCTGTTTGAGAAAACAGCATGGGAGTATGGAAAGTTATAACATTTTCAGGGGCTTTCTATTGTCTGTATTTCTCTATACCGAGCTTATACATATCGTTTCCTTCGTGGTCGATGGCTACGATTACGGGCAGTTCCTCTACACGTAGGCGGCGTATTGCTTCTGTGCCGAGTTCGTCGAAAGCGATGACTTCGGCTTCTTTAACTGCCTTTGCCATAAGAGCGGCAGCACCGCCGATGGCAGCGAAGTAAACGCCAGTGTGTTCTTTGAGTGCGTCGATAACCTCTTCGGAACGAGAGCCTTTGCCTATCATGACGCGTAAGCCTTGCTGAATGAGGCGTGGCGAGTAGGCGTCCATACGTCCACCCGTAGTCGGACCGACAGAACCGATGGGTTGTCCTGGCTTGGCAGGGCAGGGACCAGCATAGTAAACCGCCTGACCTTCAAAGTCGAAAGGCATTGGTTCGCCTGCGTCCAGCATTTCGCAAAGACGCTTGTGTGCAGCATCGCGCGCCGTATATATAGTGCCCGAAATGTAAACCATATCGCCTGCGTGGAGCGACTTGATGGTTTCGTCGGTGAAGGGAGCTGATATAATTCGTTTTTCTTCCATAATTCGTTTTCTTATATTTGCGTGTTTAGAGTGAACCTTCGGCGTGTCGTGTGGCGTGGCAGCCAATGTTTACCGATACGGGCAAGCCTGCAATGTGGGTGGCATTGGTGAGAATGCTTACTTGCAAGGCGGTTGTTGTGCCGCCGAAACCGCAGGGGCCGATGCCGAGCTTGTTGATTTCTTCCAGCAATTCTTTCTCCAACTGGGCTACGTGAGGCTTTTCGCTCACACTGCCGACAGGGCGGAGAAGGGCTTTCTTGCTGAGGAAGGCTGCCCGCTCCATAGTTCCACCGATGCCGATACCTACGATGATGGGTGGGCAGGGGTTGCCGCCAGCGTGGAAAATGGTGTCGATGACAAACTCCTTGATTCCTTTCACGCCTGCACTGGGCGTAAGCATCTTCAGCCCGCTCTTGTTTTCGCTGCCGAAACCCTTTGGTGCTACGGTGATGTGGAACTCATCTCCCGATACGATTTCGTAGTGAATGATGGCTGGTGTGTTGTCGGTGGTGTTCACACGGTCTATCGGGTCTTTCACAACCGACTTGCGCAGATAACCGTTTGCATAGCCTTGGCGCACGCCTTGGTTGATGGCTTCCTCGATGAAACCGCCCGTAACGTGGCACTCTTGTCCCATTTTGACGAACACAACCGTCATTCCCGTGTCCTGACACATAGGCACCCGCTCGGTTCTGGCGATGTCGGCATTCTTTACTATCGTACCGATGATTTCGCTTGCCAAGGGCGATTTCTCTTGTTTCTGGCATATTGCGAGCTTGTTGTATATATCGTCGGCAAGCACGTAACACGCTTCTATACAGAGTTTTTCTACCAACTCCGTAATTCTTGATGCTTCAATTTCTCTCATTTATAGTTCTCTTGTAAGGAAATACTGTGTATTTCGGTTTTCAATGTTTTCGCAATTCTTGTCTACAATGCCGATTAGGCAGTACGTTTTGCTGTCCTTGTCGTGCATAAGTTCCTTTACGAAGGCAAAATTCAATATGTCTCGGGTGTTGGTAACCTGCAGGCGAGGGCCTCCGCACTCTACGATGCGTTTGCCGATGGTGATGTGTTCCTCGTCGTAGTATGCCACAGGCTGATGCTGATCTATCACTTCTTTCACGCTGTCTTCAAGTTCCTGAATGTCAAACTCTTCGTGGTTGTAGAACTTCAGTACGAATCCGTTGCGTATGTCGGAGAAGTAGTAGCTGTCTGGATAAATGCCGTAGTTGTCCTCGAGTATGTAACGGGTGATTTCTTCGGCGGTGTGCGCCATCTTGCGGTATTTCAACGACTCGTGCACAATGTCGTAAATGCTTTCGGGCAGTGGCCCAAACATCGTCGGACGAGCCACGATGATTTCCTCGCCGATACCCACTATCAGGTCGGCATTGCGTCCCAAGGCTTGGCGCAGTAGGTTGAAGTGCTCGATGATGACACGCTTTTTGTGTTCCAACAGTGTTTTAACGAACTCTGCAATCTCCCACATCTGCATGAAACCAGTAAGGAAACGTATGTCCAAATGGAACGATGAAGCCTCCTTTATCTCGCCCAATGCAATCGCCTCGCGCATGGAAAGGATTTTGCGAGGGTTGATAACGTCGTCGTCGTTGGTGAGTTCCAATCCAGGAAACATACCCTTGATGAGCGACGACTTGCCCGAACCTGCATCGCCGACAATGCCGATAAGGCGGTCGGTGTAGAGAAGGTGGCGTTGCGAGATGTGGTCGCCGAGGAATATAAGACGCTCTTTGCCACGGGGAGCGAAGTATTGCGTCGATATAAGATATTGTTGAAGTGGGTTTATCATTGCTGTTCGTGCTGGGTGTTGGTGTGATAAGGCAGTGTAAGCAGTGCTTGTTGCCCAGTGTATAATAGAACTTATGTATAAAAAAGAACGAGTTGGCACGCCCCATGGTATGGGTTTCGGTGCCAACTCGCTCTATGTTTGTGTTACAATTCGAAGGTCATCTTCATCAAAGGTGTGTGCTGCTGTGCGCCGTACACATCGGTTTCGCCCAACGAACCCGATGGGATAGGGCGGACGATGGTGGTCTTGATAGCCTTTGCAGGGTCGAAGTGAATGATGTTGATGATGTCTTCAGCCTTGATATGGTAGAGTTCGCAGAACATCTTTTCGTTGAAGATGTTGGCGTCCTTCACCTTGTTGTAAGTTTCAAAGTCTTTAAAAATGACGTCGAATGTAAGTTCGAAAGGGCCTGAGTTCTTGCTGCGAATCACTGAAGCCACGTCTACTAATTTATATTGTGCCATGTTTTTATCTCCTTTTACTGTTAGTTACTTGCATTCTCCCTTGTCGAAATTGACGTAAGTAATAGGGAAAAGACTTGTAGGGTCGTCTACTTCCAAGAGGTGATAGACGTTGAATTCGTAAACTTCGCCCATCTTGCAGTCTGACGGAGAGAATGGGAAAGCGAGGTTGCCCGATGTAGAATAGCGACCATCGTAGCCGAAGTGGAGCAACGTGCTTCGTGCAAAGCCACAGATAGTGTTCGCTGTTTCCTGTGTGTCGGCAACTGCTTCAATGATGATGAGCAGCTCGTCAGAGTGAGATTCTTCAGCACCTTCGAACATAGCCATAACGCCTTTCTTGCCGTAAATCTTGAAATCGAGGAAGAAATCGGTTATGCCATACTTCTTGAAGTTATCCTCTACGCGAGCACGCACAGCCTTTGTGATTTCGTCTATCTTTGAAATCATGACAGGGTCTTTCACTGCTGCGGGCGACATCGTGCGATAACCTACGCGGCGAACGCCTTCGAGCTTAACGAAATACTTGTCGGTTGGCACGAACTTAGAGCCCGAAACGCGCACCTTATTCTCATCAACTTGCTCGAATTTGCATTCGTGCAGGTTGATTGCACCGCCCGGACCAGGCAAGATGTAAGGGTTCGTCTTCTCGTAAAGAGTGTGTCCAGCAATGGAAAGCGTGGTGCACTTACGAGCTGACGACAATGGTTCGAGCACGAAGTTGTCGTGGCGGAGGTAGCCAAACATACAGTCGCTACCGCTTCCAGGCAATGCGCAGATGGCAGCACACTCGAGGATTTTGCCCAAGTGGATAGCCAATCCTTTAGGGAAACCTTCCTTAATAGGGAGGGCGGCAAATACTGATGGGTCGTAAGAACGGCCTGCAATGATGACGTCAGCACCTTCTTCCAATGCCTTGATATAAGGTTCTTCGCCCATTTGTGCCACGATGTGGACAGCCTCGTCTACATCTTTCTCTTCGATAGGCTTTGCTGGAGCGAGTGGAGTAACCTTGCCATTGCGGAGGTTTTCCTTGATAAAGTCCTTTTCAAACTCTGACTGAATGACTGCCATTTTGAAAGAAAGACCTTTCTCTTTAGCTATTTCGCGTACAATATCGAGTACGAATTCAACGTGAGGACGTGCGCCACTACCGCCGGCAGTACCAACAATAACAGGCACTTTCGCCTCGATGCCCGCAGGAATCATTATTTCCAAGTCGCGTTTTACAGAGTTGCGGTCGGTGAATGACTTGCCTGCACCAAGATAATAAGGGCCTGGGTCTGTTGAACCAGCGTCTACTGCGATTACATGTGGTTTACGTTTCATTCCTTCTACAAACGATTCCATTGGGAAACCATAACCCAATATCGCAGTAGTGGAAAGTATTCTGATTTCTTCCATCTTCTTTTTCTTTTTTTTATTACTTAGCCGAAGCCAAGATACAATTACTTAGTCAAAGCTAAGATACGGCTCATTTCGTTGAAGACAATCATATAGCCTTCGTCTACACCCATACCTGGCTTTGCGAGATACTGAACAGGTTTGGTAGCCATAGCTATGTTTGCACAAACTTCTGCAGAGCGGTTTGTTTCGTTGCAAGTACCACCAAGGTAGGCACCCATGCCGTGTTCCTTGCAGTAAAGTACAGCTTCGATGGTGTTGTTGATACCGCCGAGGTCTGGCGTCTTTATCTGTGCCATGTGTCCAGCCTTCTTTGCTGTGAAGTCTTTAATGTCTTCCAACGTGTTGCACCATTCGTCAGCAACTATTTCGGCGTCGATTCCATCGCGGTCCATCGCTGCACGGATAGCTGCCAAGGCATCTATTTGTGCTTCACGTTCGCCCATATCAACCGGACCTTCTACACGCAAGCGGAATGGTTTGGCAATTTCAGCAACTTCGCCGATGTACTTTGCGATAGCCTCGAAGTCGTTGTTGAACACGATGCTGAGTGTACCGTAAACGTCAATATGGAATGTTGGATTGTAGCATTCGCATGGACGGAGTTCAAGCACGCGGTTGCGGAGCCATTCAACATACTCCTTAATCTTTTCGCCTTTCAAGCCTACCTTTGTCTCAACGTGGTTGAAAAGTGCATGGGGCAATACGTCGGCACGTTTCATTATCATCTTGTCGGCATTCAGATAACGGTCGTCGCCTGATTGAGAGAAGATTGGAATAATTTCCTTTGATACTTCGGTGCCGTATTCGTCAGCAATTACCTGTGCCATTAACTTGCATTGGCTCTTTGCAACCGCATCGAGACAAGCCTGTGTTACGCCGTAGCGAATAGCGGTATGATATATTTTGCCAGTAGAAGGGCTTACTGTCTTATCAACGAGGTCAGCCATTTCACGGAATGATGTAATTTCCTTGCCTTCGTAAAGCGGAGCTATCTCCTTTTCAATCACAGGGATAAAGTCTGCTGCAAGGAACAATGGGTCTCTGCCACCTGCACCAGAGTATTGTACAGCAGCGCAATCGCCGTGTGCAATCGCACCGTTTTCGAGAATGAACATTACGCTGATAGACTCTCCAGCTTGTCTTACTTGCTTGAAACCAGGAGTTTCAGGAGTGCCAATATAGAAAGCACCATCGTTTTTAGCACCAGCTTTGATGGCCTTCTGGTCATCGAAGAAAAAGCCCGTTTTACCTGGGGCGCATACAACTTTCTTGATTTTCATAATAAGAACCTGTTTAAGTTATGGCCTCGCTACCATTCCTCTATTATTCAATAGCGAGACCGATGTGTTAGTTTATATTTTTAATTGATATGTCTTATCTTTATATTCGCTTAAAGAACGTTGCAGAATCAGTTGTTCTTTGGGCGTCCTACAAGGTGTCCCTTACCGATGGCGTAAACGTCGTCGATAACCATTTGGAAACTTACAGGACGGTTTTCTGCCTTCGCACGCTCTTCGAGTTTCTGACGGTGGAAGATAACTAAGTCGTCGCTGAGCGGCATGTTACCCATATTCAGCAAGCGGATAGCACCTTGGTTGTCGCGTGCAGGCAACACCTTACCAGCATTGTACTTGCTTGGTGCGAACGGTATGTCGATAACACCAGCTTCGATTGCAGCGCAAGTACCCACAGCCCAGTCGCCCTTACCGAGTTCCTCGACCTTGTTGAGCATGCACTCCATTTCCTGCATAATGATTTCGCTTTCGTCTACAACAGCAGGAATTTCGCGGAAGTTCTGGTCTTTCAACATATTGATAACCTGCTTCGTTGCACGCAGACCCGCAGCGTTGGCTTCCTTGGTTGGGATACCCATAGCCTCGTGAGGAGTCTTCACGATTACCTTTGTTGCTTTTGCCAATGCGCCAGCTGCCGAGCCCCACGAGATAACACCGAATGCTTGTGCTTCGTCTTGTGGGAAACCGCCCATCCATTGGTGGAATACGGTGGTAACACGAGCGTCCTTGTAGCCGAACTTATCGAGATATTTGCGTGTCATGATGTCGAGCGAACGAATGGCAGCAACGTCTTGAATAAGGTTACCACACTGTCCGTAGCCTACAGTAAGGTCGCGCACTCCCTGTGTTGCAGCGAGCACAGCTTCAATCACAGCTACTGTATTTGAAATACAAGGTGGAATGAGTGTACCTGTAAGAGGGCCGAATGGCTCACGGTTGATAGACACGCCTGCTTCTTCGTATAGACCAACCAAGCGGTCGGCATACTGCCAATGGTGAATCACTTGGTCTACTGGGTGTGCCTTAGAATATGGAATATTATAGGAAATACCGCCGCCTTCGTACGATGTGAAGCCACCAGCGATAGAGAGTTCGGTAAGCAAACGGGCATCAGGAGTTCCGTGTCGTACCTGCACAGGGTTCTTCACAGCCGATGTAACCTTGCGGCAAATTTCCACACCATAGTTTACAATAGGAAAACCGTTGAGCATAGAACGGTTGGTTTCAAAACTCTTCTGAATACCAACTTCACATTCCTTGTATCGGTTCAGACGGGTGTAGCTGTCTACGGTAGAGGGCAGCAAGTCGGCTCCGCCTTCGTCTTCAAGGAAGCGCAACAGCTTGATGTGTTCTTCGTAGAGTGCCACACCAGCACGAGGCTGAATAAGTGTGTCGCCATTTTCCACAGCTTTCTGCAACTTGTACGAGAAGCGTTTCTCTGGCGCAATGCTCTTTTGGTAATCTACTGCTTCTTGGAAGTCTACCTCTTTACCTGTCTCCCAATGCGTTAGGACGTCGGCTCTTTCTTTGAAAAATTCGTCGTCGGTAAGTTTTTTATTCTTTAATTCCATAATAGTAATTTTGTACTATTGTTTTGTTTATATTTCCGTAATTTCTTTTTTCATTATTGCCAACGCCAGATGCGGCTCGAAGGTGCTTAGCAATCCCATTGATGCGAAGATGTATTTCTTGTCGAGCATATAATTCGGAGCTTTGGGTTTGGCGAACATTGGGTCGCGCGATGCTTTCTTTTCTGCGCCACTGAGTATTTGCTTAGGGTCGGTATTGTTCTTGATAGAACCGCCGATACCTACTATATAAGGCACTTCGGAAAGGTCTTTCCCCGTCAGCGTGAACACCTGACCCATTGGTGTGAAGGCTGGTTCGAAGTATCCGCAGTGGCGTTCTACTGCCACTTTCACGGCATTGCGTGCCAATCCTTGCTCTATGCGTGCTTCCTCGTCGGTCTGTGGAAGGGTGGCAGGAGCGGCAACACACCGTTTAATCCAATCTTCTATCTTGCTTTGCTCAATTCCGAGTTCATCGGCAAACACCTCCATATTCATCTCGTCCGCCATAGCCGTAAGGCTGTAACGCATACCGAGGTCGCCTTCCACAGTGCGTTTGCTGTATGGTTCGGGCAGTCCCTTGGTGATAACTTCGGCTATGGTAGGCTCTCCTTTTGCCATAGAGTATATGTCGGTAGTAGCCCCACCGAGGTCTACTGCCATCATATCGCCCACGCCTTCGTCGCGTCCGTAGCCCTTGCTGAAGAGTTCGCAACCAGTCAGAACAGCCAATGGTGTAGGAATAATGTCGTAACCACTCATTTCCTGAATCCTTGAAAGTCCTTTTGCCTCAATGATTCGGCTGATGAAGAGTTCCTTAATCTTCTGCTTTGCAGGGTTGATGTTGATGACGTTGAACTGTGGCATTACATTTTCGGTAATGACACACTTCTTTTTGTTCGATGCCTTGAATATTTCGTCGAGCTCGTAAGAAGCAGTCTTGTTGCCTGCTGCAATAATGGAAAAATCGCGGTCGATGGCGCACAGCCGTTTGGCATTGGCAAGAATGACGTCTTTGTTGCCTCCGTCGGTACCGCCACAGAGCAATACCAAGTCGGGATTGATGTCGTATATTTCCTGCTGTTCGGCTTGCGAGATTTCAAACGAATAGGTCTTTACCACCTTTGCGCCTGCACTCGAAGCTGCCATCTTTGCCGCCTTGGCAGTAAGCTCTGGTACTAATCCGAGTGCAACCATCTTCAAACCTCCCGCAGCACTGCTGCAACAGAGAAGTCTGTCGTAAGCGAAGTGTCCTATTTGGGCTTCGAGTTGCTGCATACCGTTGTTGAATCCCTCCATCACATCGGTTTCGATGGTGGTGAAGGCAGCTGCAGTTCCTACAACGTCGCCCTTCTCGGTGTCTATCGCCGTTAGCTTCGTGTATGTGCTACCAAAGTCTACTGTAAGGTATTTCATAGGTTAGTCTTCCTTTCCTAAAACTTTATCGAGGTCTTTGATAGAGATTTCGATGTCAGTTCCAGGAGGATATACCTTTGTGAAACCCATTGCGAGGAAACGTTTTTCCACATCTTCAAAGTTCTGCTTACCCACCACGAGGTTGCCGCCTACGAAGATGGGAATGCCTTTCAGTCCTGCTTCATCGCACTTTTCGCGTAGTCCTTGGCAGTCGATTTCGCCGTGGCCATACATTGACGAAACCAGAATGGCGTCAGCATTGGTCTCAATGGCAGCTGCGATATATTCTTCCTGTGCCACCATTACACCGAGGTTTACCACATTGTAGTTGTGCTGCTCGAGCGCAAAAGCGATAATCTTGTTGCCAACTGCGTGAGCATCAGCACCAATAACGCCAGTTACTACTGTCTTTTTTTCCATAGCAATCTAATGTATTTGAATTAGGTTTATTATATTTTCGTATATTTACTGCAAACTTACAACCTTAATTTTTAAACAACAAGGATTTGCCCGACAAAATGCAAAAATTAACACTACTTTGCATTAAATAGCAATCTTGCCTGTTCTGTTTGGCAGTTCAATTGGTGTTTATCGTGGGCGAGCAATTTTCTTTTTGTGCTGACGGAAGAGGGTAGCAACACCTTTGTTTTGTAAAGATAATTCTCTTAAAAAGTGATAACTGCGTTTTGACGTTGCGAAAGCGTAGGTTTTGCGATGCAAAAGAGCCGCTTTTACCGTGCAAAACCTACGCTTTTGGAACGCAAAACAATAGGTTTTGTAAAGCGTTGATAACAAATAAGTTACGTAACAGTTGCGCTTGTGAAAAATATTTACACTCTTATCGTCTGTTTCCCCTATATATAATAAGGTGTGTTCTTATTCGGGAGTTGGCAAAAATATACAGGAGCGAAATGCTGTTTCGCTCCTGTATATTTGTTGTAAGCCACTTGCTGCGTGGTTTTTCGTTTATGGCAATACCACTCTGTCGCCTGCCTTGATGCCTCGTTTCACAATTTTCCTGTTCGCCTTCATAATGTTCTTCAGGCGCACACCGTACTGCTGTGAAATATCGTACAGACTTTCGTTGCTTCTTACCGTATGGTATTGCTTGCCAAAGTTTTCGGGCACGTGGCGTTGCTTCTTTCTCAGCCATACTATTTCGCCCTCACTCAACGGCGCATCTTCAGGTCGCTCGTTGTATTTGGCTAACTTTCGGGCTGATATTCCTATTTCTCTTGCTATGTTGTCGTAGGTTTCGCCAGCGTGTGCCGTAAGGTAGCAGTTCTCGTTGAACGCACGGAACTGTCGCATACCTGCGTACGAGCTGTTCTGTTGTGGTTGGGTTGGCATGTCCCAGTCGTTGTTGCTCTTTCTAAGCACCATATTGTCGTATTCGTAGAGTCTATACAACTCTATGATATCAATCAGGCTGTAAGCGTAGACGGGGTTGGTGGCATAGCCTGCACGCTTCAGTCCGTGTGCCCAGCCTCGATAGTCCGTCTTTGAAAGCAGGAACAGATTGCTGTATCGCTTGCGTCCTCTCAAGAATTTAGAGTGGTCTTCGTAGCTTTCCACCGCATTGTTGTAAACACGGAAACATTCGCCCAACTCATCGTCGTCGTGCGAGATAGAGGGGCCTGTCCAATCGTGGCACTTTATGCCGAAGTGGTTGTTCGCCACGGTAGCCAAGCGGCTGTTGCCTGCTCCGCTTTCCAAAACGCCTTGCGCAAGTGTAATGCTGGCGGGTATGCCGTAGCGTTGCATCTCCCTGATTGCGATATTCTTGTATTTGTTGAAATAGTTTTGGTAGGCTTGGTTCCAACGTATTTTGGGGCCAGCTATTGCCGAACCAATACTTGCAAGTGCTACCATTATAATGAGTACGTATCGCTTCATATACTTTGTTAGAGAATGAATGAATTGCAAATATAAGGTATTTATGCCGAAGACCAAAGGCAAAAGTTTTAAAAAAGATGAAAAGGGGAGTGGCAGGAAATTATTGCAGACAACTTGCTTTGTAGACGAAAAGAAGGCGATAATAGTGTAAACATTTTTCGCAAGCGTAACTGTTGTGTAACCTCCTTGCTATCAACGTTTTATAAAACCTATTGTTTTGCGTTGCGAAAGCGTAGGTTTTGCACGGTAAAAGCGGCTGTTTTGCGATGCAAAACAGCCGCTTTCGCAACGCCAAATCGAAATTAGCGTTTTCTCTCAGAATAATCTTTACAAAATCAAGGGTATAGTCAAATTATATGCTAGAATTTCTAGAAATTTCTAGTTCTCCTATAAATTTTAGATGACAATGCCTTCGATAACTGTCTTCAATAAGAAAAGGGAAACCTAACTGCCCCTGCAAATGTCGCCTGTTCGCCAAAAAGACAATAGCCTTGAGCAATAAAAAAGGCTGGACTTTACGAAAAAGCCCAGCCCATTGTTATGATGAGATGTAAGTTATCTTAAAATTACTTGCCCTCTTCCATCTTCTTTTTGAGGTCGGCGAGAACGTCGAGGTCGCCAAGAGATGTACCAGCTGCAACGTTGTTGATTTGTGATGCTGGTTCAGAGTGCTTCTTGCTGGCTGTGCGCTGACGGCGTGCCTGCTCTTCCTTCACTTCTTCGAATGTGCGAGAGTGTGAGAGAATGATGCGCTTAGTGTCCTTAACGAACTCGATAACTACGAATGGGAGTTCCTCACCGAGCTGTGCCTGTGAGCCGTCTTCCTTAACAAGGTGCTTAGGAGTTGCGAAACCTTCGCCGCCTTCGTTCAATGTGATAACTGCACCCTTGTCCATTGACTCGGTAATCTTACCAACGTGTGTAGAACCTGGGGTGTAGATTGATTCGTAAGTATCCCAAGGATTGGTTTCGAGTTGCTTGTGACCGAGGCTCAAGCGACGGTTTTCCTTGTCTATTTCGAGAACGATAACGTCCATGTCTGCGCCTACCTGTGTAAACTCAGATGGGTGTTTCACCTTCTTAGTCCATGAGAGGTCAGAGATGTGAATGAGTCCGTCTACGCCTTCTTCGAGTTCTACGAAGATACCGAAGTTGGTGAAGTTGCGAACCTTAGCTACGTGCTTAGAGCCTACAGGGTACTTAGCTTCGATAGCTTCCCATGGGTCTTCCTTGAGTTGCTTGATGCCAAGAGACATCTTGCGTTCGTCGCGGTCGAGTGTAAGCACTACTGCTTCTACTTCGTCGCCTGCCTTCATGAATTCCTGTGCAGAGCGCAAGTGCTGGCTCCAGCTCATTTCTGAAACGTGGATAAGGCCTTCTACGCCTGGTTGAATTTCAACGAATGCGCCGTAATCAGCCATAACAACCACCTTACCCTTAACGTGGTCGCCTACCTTGAGGTTAGGATCGAGAGCGTCCCATGGGTGTGGAGCGAGTTGCTTCAAGCCGAGAGCGATGCGCTTCTTCTCTTCGTCGAAGTCGAGAATAACAACGTTGATTTTCTGGTCGAGCTCAACAACTTCGTGTGGGTCGTTGATGCGTCCCCAAGAAAGGTCGGTAATGTGAATGAGTCCATCAACACCGCCGAGGTCAACGAATACGCCGTAAGAAGTGATGTTCTTGACAACACCTTCGAGGATTTGACCCTTTTCGAGGTGAGAGATGATTTCCTTGCGTTGTGCTTCGAGCTCTGCTTCGATGAGTGCTTTGTGTGAAACGACTACGTTGCGGAACTCTTGGTTAATCTTAACCACCTTGAATTCCATTGTCTTGCCAACGAATACGTCGTAGTCGCGTATTGGGTGAACGTCAATCTGGCTGCCTGGAAGGAATGCCTCAATGCCGAATACATCAACAATCATACCGCCCTTGGTGCGGCTCTTGATGTAACCTTGGATAACAGCATCAGCTTCGAGTGCTTCGTTAATATTAACCCAGCTCTTCTGGAGGCGTGCCTTCTTGTGTGAAAGAATAAGCTGACCGCTCTTGTCCTCTTGGTTTTCAACGTAAACCTCAACCTTGTCGCCTACCTTAAGCTCTGGGTTGTAGCGGAATTCCGATGCTGGAATGATGCCGTCGCTCTTGTAGCCGATATTGACTACAACTTCTTTCTTGTCAATAGAGATTACTTCGCCTTCAACAACTTGATGTTCCTGAATCTTGTTGAGGGTGTTGTCGTAAGCCTTTGTCAGCTCTTCCTTGTCGCCACCAACGGTTACACCGTTTTCAAAGTCGTCCCAATTGAAGTCTGACAATGGATTGACGTTTTCAAAATTTGCCATAAATGTTTTTAAAAATGTTTTAATTAATAAAGTTAGACTTTATGTGAAAAATTCTCTCAAGGGCACAATATGCCCCTATAAGGGCGCAAAGTTACTAATAATAATCTGAATATAAGTAAGTTTGGACAATTATTTTTATTCTTTTTCTCTATTCTTTTTCAAATTTTTAGTTGGTGTTGAGAAAAACCACACCTATTTTATATATATGGGCAGTAGGTTCCCTAAGTAATTTCTGCACTCTTGTCTTGCTTTGCCGTAATCGTTCATTGGTGGTAAATATGCCAAGTTTGTCTGAACTTAGAATAATGATAGGGTAGTGTCGGTGGGGTTATGATGACGAGCGAAAGTTCTGCCGATAAACTATGCGTATCAAGCGGAAAGAAGCTAATAGAAGTGTAAATATTTTTCACAAGCGTATCTATTGCATAACCTCTTAATTATCAACACATTGTAAAACCTATTGTTTTGCGTTCCAAAAGCGTAGGTTTTGCACGGTAAAAGCGGCTGTTTTGCATCGCAAAACCTACGCTTTCGCAATGCCAAATCGAAATTATGGTTTTTCTTCAGAATTATCTTTACAAAACCACAGATACTTTGCAGTAAGCAAAAAATTGCATTTTATTTGGTATAATGGACAAAAAGATTTATATTTGCATCATTGTTCAACCATCTTAAAATGAAATAATGAAGACAAAATTGTAAAATAGTCTTTATGATATACTGGGTTGTTCTCGATGGAATGCAAAAACTCATAATGCAAGATTTGTTGAACCACAAACACTACGAACAAACTTTTTGATATTCAATGGATATATTTGAACAAATAGCTTACAGATTAAAGGATACATTCAAGTATTTTAAAAACAGAACAAAAGAGGAATTTGAAGGTCAACGATTTGAAGAGTGGGTTGTTTCACATTCAAATATTCAGAAAATTTCGAATATAAAAGAAGAAAGAGCCTATTGGCGTCTTCTTGAATGGAGAGGAGATAAATACGTTGGCGGTTGGTATCCATTGTCAAATCTTGCTCCAGATTTAGTATTAGAGTGTGTTAGAACTGGATGTAAAGAAAAAACGATTGCAGTAGAATGTAAGTATCGAAATAAAGAACATAACTTTGGGTTGAAAAAAGAACAAATCCTCAATTATGAGTCTTTTCATCAAGATAGAATGTCAAATATTGATGCTTTTTATTATGTATTTGGCTTTGGGTGGCAAGAAAAAGCACCTAAAGAAATATACATAATTCCTTCAACAGCCCTCTACTCCTATAATAAGGAGGATAAAACTATCAGATTCTTACATTCAAAAAAGGACTCGGAAGAACTATCAAAAGAAGCCCCTTGGTATGAAAAATATAGAGTATACTTAGATCCTAAAAATGGTAAGAAGTTCCTTCAGTATAAAAGCGACCAACTTTAACATTAACTTTATTATCAGTTACGCTTCTGTAGAAAAGCATTTCTAATTTGTTTGTAAGATTACTTTACAAACAATCAATGAAAAGAAGAAAAAGAAAAGAAATATAAAAATGAAAAAACGACAACTCTAAGATGTGTTTCTTTGAGTTATCGTTTTATGTTTTATGGAACTTCCGGAGCATTGGAGGTTCCGAACGGGAGGTGTTTGGCTACCGAAAATCAATACCGTTTCATTGCTCTGTCCATTTCTCGGCGATCTTCTTTCTCCTTCAATGTCTGGCGTTTGTCGTATTCCTTCTTACCACGGCACAGCGCAATGTCTACTTTCGCACGGCCGTGCTGGTCGATAAACACAAGTGTGGGCACGATGGTGTAGCCCGGCGACTTTGAATCTTCTTCCAATCGGCGTATCTCGCGCTTGTTCAATAGCAACTTGCGCTTGCGGCGTGCCTCGTGATTGGCAAACGAACCGTAGAAGTAAGGCGATATATTCATACCTTCCAACCATATTTCTCCCTTGTTGATGAAGCAGAACGAGTCTACCAACGAGGCCTTGCCAGCACGGATTGACTTTATTTCGGTGCCCGTAAGCACTATGCCTGCCGTGTAGGTATCTATAAAATAATATTCGAAAGAAGCCTTCTTGTTGCGTATCTGCACAGGCGACTTCTTGCGTATCTCTTGTTCTTCCTTATTCATTTTCTATCACAACAAAATCGTTGATGTGGTCGTCGATGTATGCAGCCACCATTTTTGTCCACTGTTCTTCGTTCACAATGAAGTCGTCGTCGGCATCGTCGAACTCTGGCATCTGCTCGTAAAGTGCCATAAAGTCGTCGTCCGACAGGTCTTTTTCTATCTGCTCGTGGTATTTATCGTATGCCTTCTTGGTGCGGCGGAGGTGCGAATACAGTTCGGTAAGTCCCCAATTACGCATCGCAACCCCAAAGGGATTCTTGAAAATAAAGGCACCGTAGCCGTTGTGAATGAGCTGAACGTAACCGCCGTCCATTACTTCTTCGTGCAGATAGCCCCACCCCAACAGCGTAATCTGGTCGGGTGTAAGCTCTTGCATATTATCTTGTGTGAGCGTTCCTCCTATGGCTGCGCTTATGGCATCGATGAATGCCTGCACGAAAGCGTCTTCGCCTTCAGCCACTGCCGCACGGAGTGTTGCGTCTTTTATCTTTACTTCTATCATTGTTCTTTCTTTTTTCTGTTACATTTCCGCTTCAACGCCCTTACACTTCCTCTACCGTGGTGTTGGGAACTTCGTGTTCCTTTATCATCTGGTCGAGGCTCTTGAACGTGTAGGCAGCCTTATCTTTCACGTAAGTGGTGTTGAAACGCTGGCGCAAATCCATAAGTTTCTGCATGGCAAGCGGATAAAGCTCTGCCGTTATGCGCTCTGCCATATCCTTGGCGTTGGGCTGTGTAAAGTCGAAATACTGGATAAGCATTTGTTGGAACTGCCTGCGCTGCATCTCGTTCATCTGTTCTAATTGGGCGTCCATCTTGTTCTTGGCACGGTAAATCTGGAAGACGAGTTCGTCGGGTTCGCCCCCTCGCTGCCCGTGGTCGTACTTTTTCTCGTAGTCGAAGTAGCAATCGCAGAAGCCTTTGTCTGCCAATTCCTGCAATTCCTGCTTCGCTGGGTCAAGCACACGACGGCAGAAGTCGGAGAATTTCTTATAGTTGTTCTCCAAACGGAGCATCTTTCTGAATTCCAATGTCTTGATGACGGTGCGCCCTTTGTCTACCCACGACTCTATAAACATATAAATGCGCTGCGTGTAACGGTTCTTGCAGGCAAACACGATCTGCTTGCCAAGGCGGTGATAGCCAAAGTCTAACGACACAAGACGTTCGGCAACGCTCTGGTCGAGCTTCAATATTGCGTACTTGTTGTACGAGCGGTCTTCGGGAATATAAACGTCGCAAAGGTTTGTTGCCTTTGTGTATTTGCGCCCTTCGCTCGTTTTGTATGGTATCTCAACGGGGATAGCAGCCAGCATTTTCAGCGATGTGCGCAACTGCGGATAGTGGTTTGGGTCTACGCCAAGTTCCTTGAAGGGCAGCTTTATAGGCATTCTGCCGTCCTCGTCCAATTCGTTGGTCTTGAAAAGGTCTAACTGCGGACTGCGCTTGTTGTTCAGAATGCCGTGCAAGATAGATTGCAGGCTTTCCACGATAGACACAAGAATGCGCACTTGAATGAGCGAATAGTCGTGCCGCATCATCGTTACCGCAATAGGTTGCAGTAGCCACGTTTCCTCTTCGATGGGAATGAGTTCGTTCGATATACCGCGCTTAACGGGTGCTTTCTGCGCTTTAGCTCCTTTCTTGGGCTTTGAAGTCGCAGCCGTCGTCTTCTTCGTTACAGTCTTCTTGGTCGTTACCATACATTATATATAATATGTGGGGGAATTTCAACTGCACATTTGCCAAGTGTGCAACAATGTTCAGAATGCAAAGATAACAAAAGTTTTTGATTCAAAAGACTATTGGCGACAAAAAGTACAAAAACTTTCGCACTTACAGAAAACAAGGAAAGTAAATCGGTAAATTCATAAAAAAGAAGAAAAAGCTATTGATATTCAGGCTCGTTATGGTAAAACAGATGCGATAAACCCACATAATTATTGCATTATCAACGTATTAACATTATTTATATCTATATATTTGCAACTTTAAGAATGATTGAATAATTTTGCAATGTGTTTTTCATGGTATTAGATTATTAAGGTTTTGAAGATTGGTTGTCGTGAGACAGTCAATCTTTTTTTATATACAATGCCTCCAAAACACATCTTGCTCCCCTGCCCTGCTTCTTCTTTACACCTTATTATATATAAGGAAATCAGACGATAAAAGTGTAAATATTTTTCACAAGCGTATGTATCGCGTAACTATCTCGCTGTCAATGCTTTGCAAAACCTATTGTTTTGCGTTCCAAAAGCGGCTGTTTTGCACGGTAAAAGCGTAGGTTTTGCTACGCAAAACAGCCGCTTTCGCAATGCCAAATCGAAATTATGGTTTTTCGTTGGAATTATCTTTACAAAGTTAAGGGTGTTTTATAGTTTTACATTAGATGGTTCTAGAGATTCTAGTTTTCCTAGATTTTCTATGTAAGCCTGCTTTCCTTTAGTGTCAAGGGGCGCAGCAATATTTTTTATTAACACCTTAATTATATATTATTCTCTAATCTTTTTTGTACCTTTGCAATCCCAAAGAAAAAACATTTAGAATATAAATCGTTAAGCATATAAAAGAAATGAAACCAACATTGTTACTTCTTGCAGCAGGAATGGGCAGCCGTTACGGTGGCTTGAAACAGTTAGACGGACTCGGTCCGAACGGCGAAACCATTATGGACTATTCTATTTACGATGCCATAAAAGCAGGCTTCGGTAAGATAGTCTTCATCATTCGCAAGGATTTCGAGGAGCAATTCCGCAAGCAAGTACTCGCAAAATACGAGGGACACATACCCACTGAAATAGTTTTCCAAAGCATCGACGCACTGCCCGAAGGCTTTTGCGTGCCTGAAGGCAGAGAAAAGCCGTGGGGAACCAACCACGCCGTGCTTATGGCGAAGGACGTTGTGCACGAGCCTTTCTGCGTTATCAACTGCGACGACTTCTACAACCGCGACGCCTTTATGGTGATTGGCAAGTTCCTTGCCGACCTTCCAGAAGGTTCAAGAAACAAATACGCTATGGTGGGATTCCGTGTTGGCAACACCTTGAGCGAGAACGGAACCGTTTCGCGCGGACTCTGCAGCACCAACGAAAAAGGACATCTGACCACCGTTGTGGAGCGCACGAAGATTGAACGCCACGGCGACAAGGTGCAATACATGGAGGAAGACGGCAGCTGGACGACAGTTCCTGACAATACACCTACATCGATGAACGTGTGGGGCTTCACTCCCGATTACCTTGAATACAGCGATGCCGACTTCCGTGAGTTCCTTTCCGACCCAAAGAACATAGAGAACAAGAAGTCGGAATACTACATTCCGATGATGGTGAACAAGCTCATTACCAACGGTACAGCCACCGTAGACGTGCTCGACACCACAAGTACTTGGTTCGGCGTAACCCATAATGCCGACCGCGACGGCGCTGTCGCACGCATAAAGCAACTCGTTGCTGATGGCGTTTACCCCGAAAAGCTGTTTTAAACGCTAAGCAGCCTTATGCTATTTCGATACATTTCCGTATCGAAATAGCCTATACATTAGAGCAATACAGAAACAAATGAACGTAAACTTATTAAGCGACACTGAGGCAGAGCAGCTGCGGCAGCTCATTGCCGAGGCTGAACACATCGTTATTTGCGCACATAAATCGCCCGACGGAGATGCCATCGGTTCTTCCTTGGCGTGGAAATCCTATTTGAAACAAATAGGTAAGACCGACATAACGGTTTGTATGCCCGATGCCTATCCCGACTTCTTGCAGTGGCTGCCCGAAGCAAACACAATATTACGCTACGACAAACACCCCGACCGCGTGCAGCAGGTGTTCGACAATGCCGACCTTGTTTGCTGCATGGACTTCAACCAGTACACTCGCGTAGAGGATATGCGACCCACCCTCGAAGGCTGCAAGGCAAAGCGAATACTCATCGACCACCACTTGGAGCCAGAAACCAACAATGCCATAACGGTGTCGAACCCCAATATGTCGAGCACAAGCGAAATGGTGTTCTACATCATCAGCCAGTTAGAAGGTTACGATGGCATGACGAAAGAGTGTGCGCAGTGCATTTATTGCGGTATGATGACCGACACGGGCGGCTTCACCTACAATTCCACACGCCCCGAAATATATTTCGTTATCGGACAGTTGCTGTCGAAAGGCATCGACAAGGACAACATATACAACCGTGTCTACCACAACTATTCCGTAAACGCACTTCGCCTGCGTGGGCATATCATCGCCAATAAGATGAAGGTGGTGAACGAATTGCACGCTGCTTACTTCACGGTAACGAAAGAAGAGATGCGCCGTTTCCATTTTATAAAAGGCGATTTGGAAGGTGTGGTGAACATACCGCAGCAGATTAAGGGTTTGAAACTCAGCATTTCGCTGCGCGAAGACACCGAACGACCCAACCTTGTGTTGGTAAGTCTGCGCTCGGGCAACGGTTTTCACTGTCAGCCAATGGCGGTTCAGTTCTTCAATGGTGGCGGCCATGCCGATGCTTCAGGCGGCAAACTCCACTGTTCTATCGAAGAAGCCGAGCAAATAACGCTGAAAGCGATACTCGCTTACCAAGACGAATTGAAAAAGAAATAAAGTAATTGCTTTTCCATCTTAAAAAAAGTAGTCAATCGTTTGTTATATTCAAATAAAAGAATTATCTTTGCAGACGTTTTGAACACATAAGGTTTCGCTTCTGAAACCTTTACCTCCACAAAATCAAAATTTCGATATAACATACATAATACTTTATGTTCAGTAAAGAAGAATTATTAGAAAAGGATATTCCCGAATTGGAGAGTATCGCAAAAGACCTTGAAGCGGAATATAAAAAAACCGACGACAAAGAGTCTATCATATATGCTATACTAGACAGGCAAGCAATGAATGCTGGCGCATCGCACCCATTGGGCACGACAAAGCGCAAGCGCACAAGGATAGCAAAGAAAGACCCAGATAAAGTTTATACCGTACACGGAAAAGAAGGAGAGAACTTCGACCTCCAAAAAAACAAGCCACAAGGCGTTCCACAGCAAAGTTTGTTTAAGGATATGCCCGACGAACAGCCTGTAGTGAAGGAGGAAGTCGCACCCGTAACAGAGGAAGAAGCTCCTAAAAAACGTGGACGCAAGAAGAAAGAAGAAACAGAAGAAGCTGTTGCTACTGCTGTTGCAGAAGCTCCAGAGGCAGAAACACCAAAGCGCAAGCGCACCACTCAAAAAGCAACAGAAGAACCCGAACAGACTGAAACAGCTGCTGAAGTGCAAGCAGAAGCACCTGTTGAACCACAGATAGAGGCATCTGTTGAAGCTGAAACACCTGCGGAAGATAACGCAGAAGCAATTATTCCAGAAGCCGAATTTACACCCAATACAGAGAATACAGCCGAAGGCGAAACCACAAACAATCTCATCGAACAGCTCCAAGCAAAGGTAAATGCTCACAACGAGCAAAACGAAGAGGCGGCAAACTTTGCCACAGACGGTGTTTGGGCAGGCGACCCAGGCGACGGTACAGACTTCATCACTGTGGTAGACATTCCTATCGAAGACCAAGGAATAGTTCCCACATACGATATGTTCGACCGTCCGACCATTTCAAACGACGCCAACCAGCCATCGTTCTATCCGGAAATGGGTATGCAACAAGCTGCTGCACCAGCCTACGACTTCACTGATATTATCAAAGCGAACGGCGTTCTCGAAGTAATGCCCGATGGTTATGGCTTCCTACGCTCAAGCGATTACAACTATTTGTCGTCGCCCGACGATGTATATGTGCCTGCCAACCAAATCAAGCAAAACGGTTTGAAGACGGGAGATGTAGTGGAATGTCAGGTACGTCCGCCACGTGAAGGCGAGAAATACTTCCCTCTCACCACCATCAACAAGATAAACGGACGTGTTCCATCGGAAGTTCGCGACCGCGTTTCGTTCGAACACCTTACGCCACTCTTCCCTGACGAGAAGTTCACACTTTGCGGCGACCCACGCACAACGAATCTTTCAACACGCGTGGTAGATCTTTTCTCGCCAATCGGAAAGGGACAGCGTGCCCTCATCGTGGCGCAACCAAAGACAGGTAAGACCATCTTGATGAAGGATATAGCCAACGCCATAGCAGCAAACCACCCCGAGGCTTACCTTATGATGCTGCTCATAGACGAGCGTCCTGAAGAAGTTACCGACATGGCACGCACTGTAAATGCTGAAGTTATTGCATCAACGTTCGACGAACCAGCAGAACGCCACGTGAAGATTGCAGGCATTGTATTGGAAAAAGCAAAACGAATGGTAGAATGTGGGCACGATGTTGTCATCTTCCTCGACTCCATTACCCGCCTTGCACGTGCCTATAACACCGTTGCTCCCGCATCTGGAAAGGTGCTTACGGGTGGTGTGGACGCCAACGCATTGCAGAAACCAAAGCGTTTCTTCGGTGCTGCGCGTAATATAGAAGGTGGCGGTTCGCTCACCATCATTGCTACTGCGCTTATCGATACAGGCTCGAAGATGGACGAAGTAATCTTCGAAGAGTTCAAGGGAACGGGCAATATGGAGTTGCAACTCGACCGTTCGCTCAGCAACAAGCGTATCTTCCCATCTGTGAACCTTGTTGCATCGAGCACCCGACGCGACGATTTGCTGCAGGACAAGACCACTATCGACCGTATGTGGATACTGCGCAAGTACATCGCCGATATGAATCCGATAGAAGCAATGAACTCTATTCACGACCGTATGTTGCGCACACAAGACAACAACGAGTTTTTACTCTCAATGAACGGATAAACCTATCAATTATTTATAAATACTTTAGAGAAAGCCATTCCTGTGAAGGAGTGGCTTTTTTGCTTTTCGGAAAAAACATTGTAAAAGCTGCATAAAAAACATTTTTCACACTTTTTGGTAGCTTAAATCCATATTTAATCATTATATTTGCAGCCGTGAAAAAAGTCGCCTATGCGCATTGTGCGTCGCTATACGAATATTTAGCAAAAGCGAGAGCACAAGTTGAACTTCAACACACAATAGCATTTGAAAACCTGAAGAAGATATTATGAAATCGTTAAAGGAGATTTTTAGAATAGGAAAAGGCCCCTCAAGCAGCCATACAATGGGACCTGCGCACGCAGCAGAGATATTTGCACGCCGAAATCCAAACGCAAAGGCGTTCGAGGTAACGCTCTATGGCAGTCTGGCAGCAACAGGAAAAGGGCACCTTACCGATGTGGCAATTACCGAAGTGCTGTCGGAAATAGCCCCCGTGGAAATAGTCTGGCAGGCAAAAACGGTGCTGCCCTACCACACCAACGGTATGCGCTACAAGGCATTCGATGCCGAAAAGCAAGTCGTTGACGAATGGGTGGTGTACAGTGTAGGCGGCGGTGCCCTGTCGGAAGGCAAGGGAAAGGACGATATGTTCTACACAACACCCGTGTATCAGCTGTCTACTATGAAGGAGATACAAGACTGGTGCGAAAAGAACGGACGCGGTTTTTGGGAATATGTAGACCACTGCGAGGGTGCGGAAATTTGGGAATACCTACACGAAGTGTGGACGACAATGTGCCACGCAGTAGAAGAAGGCTTGGAAAACGACGGTGTTCTGCCTGGCCCACTGAACCTTTCGCGCAAGGCAGGCAAGTATTACATAAAGGCGCAGAGCTATAAAACCAGCCTGCAATCGCGTGGTTTGGTATATGCCTACGCACTTGCGGTAAGCGAGGAAAATGCTGCGGGCGGCACAATCGTTACGGCTCCGACTTGCGGGTCGTGCGGTGTAATGCCTGCCGTGCTCTATCATCTATACAAGGCACACCAGTTTTCTGAACGTAAAATACTCCGTGCTTTGGCAACGGCAGGACTTTTCGGAAACGTAGTAAAAGAAAATGCCTCTATCTCTGGTGCAGAAGTGGGCTGCCAAGGCGAGGTCGGCGTGGCTTGCGCAATGGCTTCGGCAGCAGCATGCCAGCTCTTTGGCGGAACACCATCGCAGATAGAATATGCTGCCGAAATGGGATTGGAGCACCATCTCGGCATGACGTGCGACCCTGTTTGCGGTTTGGTGCAGATACCGTGCATTGAACGCAATGCCTTTGCAGCCTGCCGAGCACTCGACGCACAGCTTTACGCCAACTTCAGTGATGGTCGCCACCACATTTCGTTCGATAAAGTGGTGCGTGTGATGAAACAAACAGGACACGACCTGCCTTCGCTCTACAAGGAAACCAGCGAAGGCGGTCTTGCACACGACTTTGAATGGTAAGACCGAACCAAATAAAAAGAAACTTCGATGCACCCGATAAACCAAGTTATCAATGCATCGAAGTTTCTTTTTATGTTTCTTTTTAAATCTGACTAAATCTTCAAAAACTTCTTCACCCTGTTATAATACCGCTGGGTTTTGCTCTTACTGAAGTTCACTCCACCGTGCCACATACGAATGGCTCTTTCGATATTGTTGCTTACATTGTGGCGCGATTGGAACAAAACGAACATCTCTCGCGACTTATTCGGACTAAAACGGTCGGCAAGCGTATAACGTTTCGTACTGCCCTTGCTCTTCAGTATGCTGTTGCATTCTGTAACAATACCCTTTGAAATCTGCAAAATGCCTGCGTGTGGTCCGTTCACAGCCTTTGCATTTCCTTTGCTTTCTACGTGCATAATAGCGTCCATCACGGGTCGCCAGTCAAAATTTCCAATCCCTATGGCTGTCTCTGCACTCGCAGAGCCTGCTGCCAAAATCATTAAAAATCCTACAATTAATACTTTTAAAATTCTCATTATACCTAATTTTCCGAAACCTACAAACTTGCCATAAGATTGGCAAATTATGCGGTAAGACGGGCGTGAGAATCGGCGCGCACAAACCTCGGTTTCATATTAACGGGTGCAAAGGTACAAAAATAATGCCTGATAATCAAGCTATTAAGTATTACTTAACAAATTTACATATACAAACGCTTGTATTATAAGCTTTGTTTAAAAACCTTAAATTGCTTGGTTTTCTCAATAATTATAAATCTTTACATTCGTTTTGTGCAGTATTTTGTAGAAGGTAAATTTTGCCAATTGCAAACTTTGCACTACCTTTGCATAAGATATAGCTGCACTCGGCAAATTGAAAGTAAACTTTCTTTGCACTCGCTGGCAATACCTTTACATAAGATATAGCTGCGCTCGACAAATTGAAAGTAAACTTTCTTTGCACTCGTTGGCTGCATCTTTGCAACTAACTTATTGGCTCCGTAGCTTAGCTGAATAGAGCGCAGGATTCCGGTTCCTGAGGTCATGGGTTTGAATCCCATCGGAGTCACATAAAAGGGGTACTTCGGTACCCCTTTATTTGTTGTTTGTAAGTTCCTCGCAAATGCAATTAATTTCTTATCGTTACGCTACGATGTAAGGGCGTGATTCATCACGTTCCTCCACCAAATCTATTGTATTTATGATACGAAAAAGTGGGTAGATTATGAGGAACGTGATGAATTACGCCCCTACATAGCACCCTTTATTTTGTAAAGAAACTTCCGAAGAAAAACCGTAATTTCGATTTGGCATTGCGAAAGCGGCTGTTTTGCATTGCAAAACAGCCGCTTTTACCGTGCAAAACCTACGCTTTTGGAACGCAAAACAATAGGTTTTACAATGCGTTGATAATTAGATAGTTATACAATAGACACGCTTGCGAAAAATATTTACACTTTTATTGCGTATTTTCCGTACTTATATTGCGCTGCTTTCTACTCGTGGTGATACGGTTCGCCCTTGATAATGCTGCACGCACGATAGAGTTGTTCCACGAAAATAAGGCGCACCATTTGGTGGGAGAAAGTCATTTTAGAGAGCGAAATCTTTTCGTTGGCACGGTCGTACACAGCTTTTGAGAAGCCGTAAGGACCGCCGATGACAAACACCAGTCGCTTGGCTGTGTTCTGTTTCTTCTGCAGCCACACGGCATACTCCACCGAACGGAACTCTTTGCCGTGCTCGTCGAGCAGTACAACCGTGTCTGACGTTTGTATTTCCTTCAATATCATTTCGCCCTCACGGTCTTTCTGTTGCGCTTCCGATAGTTTCTTGGTGTTCTTCAGTTCGGGTAACGTAACAATGTTGAACGGCAGGTAGTGGGCTATGCGCCCCGTATAATCGGCAATGGCACGCACGAAGACATCTTCGGTGGTTTTCCCCACCAAGATTAAAGTTGCTTTCATTCCTCGCGTTTATATGCGTCCTTGCGCTTGGGATTCATCGGAAACCACCCTTTCTCTACACGCTTCACTTGTTCGAACAGCTCGCCGATGCCCCAAAGCAGCGATGCGCCTGTAACGCCGAGCAGCGCCGACCAGAATATATCGGCTACAAACAATGCCCAGACACAGCAGACAATACCGCCAACGAGCCACAGCCACCAAGCTTTCGTCCCCAAATAATATTCCCATTTTATCACTGCAGGGTGCAGCAAGCCTATAATAAGAAAGGTGCAGACGGCAAGAACGACACCTTGAAAATATATTTCCATTATCTTTTAGTTTTAATTCTTTTTCTTAAATAGGATACAAAAATACAAAAATAATTGCGATTTTACGCCATTAATCTCAATCTTTTCTGTATATTTGCAAAACTATATGCGTGCGATACACCCTCGTTCGTTCAATGGCAACAGTGCGCAGGTAGCATCAACTATATTTTCAAATCGTTTGAGGGACGTAAAAAGAGCCCTCGATAAAATTTATCAGGAAACTATGCAGAACAAAGAACTTATTGCCCAGTGCGAGCAGAAAGCAACACAATGGCTCGCTCCTGCTTTTGACGAAGCAACCCGCAAGGCTGTTCAGGAAATGATGGACAGCGAGAACAAAGACCTTCTTATCGAGTCGTTTTACAAGGACCTTGAGTTTGGAACGGGCGGTTTGCGCGGCATTATGGGCGCAGGCTCTAACCGTATGAACGTCTACACCGTTGGCATGGCAACGCAGGGATTTGCCAATTACCTTAAAATAAACTTCAAGGACAGGGAGCAAATCTCGGTAGTGGTATGCCACGACTGCCGCAACAATTCTCGTCTGTTCGCCGAAACCGTTGCCAACATCTTCTCGGCAAACGGCATTAAGGTTTATCTTTTCGAGGATTTGCGTCCTACACCCGAATGTTCTTTCGCCATTCGACACTTTAAAGCGCAGGGCGGTGTGAACATTACAGCGAGCCACAACCCTCGCGAATACAACGGTTACAAGGCTTATTGGGACGACGGCGCACAGGTGCTGGCTCCACACGATAAGGGTATCATCGACCAAGTGAACTTGGTTAAGATTGAAGATGTGAAGTTCGAGGGCAACAAAGACCTTATCGAAATCATCGGAGAAGAGGTAGACAAGGTTTATCTTGAGAACGTCAAGACGGTTTGTATCGACCCAGAAGTAATCAAACGACAGCACGACCTCTGCATTGTTTACACTCCGCTGCACGGTGCGGGTCGGGTTATGATACCACGAGCACTGCGCGACTGGGGGTTCACAAACATTCATTGCGTCGAGGAACAGATGGTGAAAGACGGCAATTTCCCTACCGTAGACCGTCCGAATCCAGAAATAGCAGAAGCCCTGACACTCGGTTTGCGCGATGCAAAGAAGCTCGATGCCGACATTCTGATGGCTTCCGACCCTGACGCCGACCGCGTTGGTATGGCTTGCAAGGACAGCAACGGCGAGTGGATTCTCATCAACGGCAACCAAACTTGCTTGATTTTCCTTTGGTATATCATCACCAACCGCCAGGCATTGGGCAAGATGACACCGAAAGACTACATCGTTAAGACCATCGTAACCACAGAAGTGATTGCCGAAATCGCCAAGAAGCAGCACATAGAAATGCGCGACTGCTACACTGGCTTTAAGTGGATAGCACACGAAATCGCCATTTCTGAAGGCGAGAAGAACTATATCGGTGGTGGCGAGGAAAGCTACGGCTTCATGGCTTCCGACTTTAACCGCGACAAAGACGCTGTCAGTGCCTGCTCGCTGTTGGCTGAAATCTGCGCTTACGCAAAGGATAAAGGCAAGACTCTCTACGATTTGCTGATGGATATATACTTGGAATATGGTTTCAGCGAGGAGTTTACAATCAACGTAGAGCGTCCCGGAAAGAGCGGTGCAGACGAGATTCAGCAGATGATGCGCGACTTCCGTGCCAACCCACCGAAGGATTTGGGCGGCAGTACCGTATGTTTGTGGAAGGATTATCAAAGCCTCGAAGCTACCGATGCCGCAGGCAACAAGACCAAACTCGTTATGCCTGATACCAGCAACGTGCTGCAATGGTTCTGCACCGACGGCACAAAGGTGAGCGTTCGCCCATCAGGAACCGAACCAAAGATTAAGTTCTATCTCGAAATAAAGGACAAGATGCAAACCGCAGCCGACTTCAAGGCTTGCCGTGCACGTGCTTACGAGAAGATTGAGGCTATCAAGAAGAGCCTCGGTTTGCAATAAGCAACAAGCCAATAGTAATAGTAAAGCCCCGCAATTGCGGGGCTTTTTTTATTCTTTGAAGGTGGTAAAGTCTGCCATTCGTAAGTATTCTACTTACCATTCGTGGGTGTTCTGTTTATCTTTTGTAGATATTATACTCACCTTCTGTGGGTATTCCGTTTACCTTTTGTAGACGTTAGGAACGTGATAAATCACGCCTCAACAATTTTCTGTTGCCACTTCTGATGCGCAATGAATGGCAATTGCACCAACAAAAGCTGTGTGCAAACTTTTACTTAACTACCTTTGCCATTACGATGCGAATATCGTTGATGGGGCGGTCGTTGTCGTCTGTGGCTGCCTGCTGTATCTTTTCAACGATTTCGAGACCTTCGAGCACTTCGCCAAATACGGTGTACGAACCGTCGAGGTGGGGTGTACCGCCAAGCGTTTTATAGGTTTCGCAGAGTTCGGGCGTCAGCTTTGCCTTGCCGTCGGTGTACTTGTCGATACGGCTTTGTGCCCATTCCAACTGCTGGTCGCTGAACTTCTGTCCCCAGACAATATAGAATTGAGTAGACGATGATGCACGTTCGGGATTCACGTTGTCGCCCTCGCGTGCAGCTGCCAATGCGCCACGCTTGTGGTAGAGCTTAGGAAAACAAATCTCGGCAGGTATGCTGTAAGCCTCAGGAGTATCGCCGAGCATCTGTCCAGCCTGTGCCGTTTTCGATGCCAAATCGCCTGCCTGCACCATAAAATTCTTGATAACGCGGTGGAACAACACACCGTTGTAATCTCCATTCTGCACGTGCTTCAGGAAATTGTCGCGGTGCAGGGGTGTCTCGTTGTAGAGTGCAATGCGGATAGTGCCACTGTCGGTAACGAGTTCCACCTCGCGGCGAGTGTCGGTCTGCGCCTGTGCCAATACAGTTACAAGGCAGAAGAGAAGGAGGGTGATAGTTTTTTTCATATCAATTGCTTTATTGGTTTATTTCAAACATTTGTCTAATTCTGCCTTAATGGCTGCTTTGTCCATATTCTGACCGATGAACACCAGCTTCTGCATACGGTCGCCGTAAGGTTCTTCCCAGTCTTTCTTCAAGCGTGGGTTGCGCTCAAGGAACTCACGAAGTTCAAATTCGGGCATAGTGGCGTACCACTGACCTGCATTGCGCAGCGTTACCTGCTTGCCAGCCTGTTCGAAAACATAGCAAACATCTTTCTCGTTGTCGAAGTAGCAAAGCCCTTTGCAGCGGATAATGCTCTTCGGCCACTTGCGTGCAACGAAGTCGTCGAAGAAGTTCAGGTCGAATGGGCGGCGTGCATAGTACACGAACGTGTCGATGTTGTATTCCAATGCCTCGCCGTGCTCTTCGTTTTCAAGATGGTCGTGGTGGTGATGGTGATGATGGTGGTGGCTGTGTTTCTCGCCGTGATGCTCATCGTGGTGGTGTTCATCGTGTTCGTGGTGCTCGTCGTCGCCCTCGTTTTCTATGGCAGCAATCCACGAAGCAGACGTTGCAACCTTATCGAAATCGAAGTCCTTCGTGTCGAGAATGCGGTCGAAATCCACATCGCCGTAGTTGCATTCTATGATTTCCGCCTTCGGTTGCAGCGCGCGAACAATGTGGCGCACCTTCTGCAGTTCTTCAGGCGATACGTCGTCAGCCTTGTTCAGCAGCACGAAACTGCAAAATTCTATTTGCTGTATCAGTAGGTTTTCTATATCGTCTTCGTCCAATTCTTTCTTCATCAGGTCGTTTCCTGCCGAAAATTCGTCGCACATACGGCGTGCGTCTACCACCGTAACAATGCTGTCGAGCACCGCACGACCGTCTTTTGCAAGGTCGGGATAGATTTGCGGATAGGCGCAGATGGTTTGTGCGATAGGGGCAGGCTCGCAGATGCCGCTGGCTTCTATCACAATATAGTCGAAGCGGTGCATCTTCACGATGTCGCTAAGCTGCTGCACCAAGTCCATTTTCAACGTGCAGCAGATGCAACCGTTCTGCAATGCCACCAACGAATCGTCCTGTTGGTCTACCACGCCGCCTTTTTCTATCAGGTCGGCGTCAATGTTCACCTCGCCAATATCGTTTACGATAACAGCGAATTTTATACCTTTATTGTTGCTAAGAATTTTGTTTACGAGTGTTGTCTTTCCGCTTCCGAGGTATCCTGTGAGCAGCAAGACGGGTGTTTCCTTTTTATCCATATATTATATAATGTATGATTTATATTGATGTCTTCGATTGACAAAGGTACAATAATTGTGCCATAATCGTGCTTTGCAAGCCATTTTTTTTCGATGAAATATGCTTGCGGAACGGTAGAAATTCTGTGAAAGCAACTTATTTTATGGGCGGAAAGTTGGCAAGAATAGTGTAAACATTTTTCGCAAGCGTAGCTCTTGTGTAACTTGCTTGTTATCAACGCATTGCGAAACCTGTTGTTTTGCAATGTAAAAGCGTAGGTTTTGCACGGTAAAAGCGGCTCTTTTGGACGGCAAAACAGCCGCTTTCGCAGTGCCAAATCGAAATTAGCGTTTTTCCTACGAATTATCTTTACAAAGTTAGGGCTGTTTTATTGTTTTACGATAAGGGTTTCTAGAGATTCTGGTTTTTCTAGAATTTTTAGATGACACCGCTTTTTCTTTAATGTAAGGGGCGTTATAAATCACGCCCAAACCTGCATTACGGATTATAGGAATATACAAAAACACGATGCACCAACATTGTGGTACATCGTGTGGGAAGATATAGTTTTATCGCTATTTAGGATAAAACGATGAAATGAAAAAGAGTTTTAATATGCGTGGTCGTCTTCTTCTATTTCCTGACGGTCAATCTTCTTGCTGTCGATACTGCGCCAAGCATAGAAGATATAGGCGAGAACGAACGGTGCAATCAGACTTGCATAGAACATTGCGGTGAGGGTAAACTCGCTCGAACAGCTGTTCTTGATGGTCAGAGAGCTTTGCAAGTCGGCAGTAGAAGGGTAGTATGCCGTGTTGTTGTAGCCTGCAATGAGGAACAACACGATAACAACCAGCACTACGCCGATACCTGTTGGCCAAATGCCCTTGATGTAATCCTTCTGCATAAGGGTGCGAACGATGCCGAAAAGCACCAACAGCACACCTGCCAAGAGAACGAGTGCCAAGTACCACATATCGAGAAGATTGTTCAGATACTTCATTGGTTCCATCACGATGGTGCCTTCGGCGTTTACTGCATAACCTTCGCCGATGAGGGTTTTCACCAAGAAAGCGAGGAAGAAAACGAGGAACAACGCCGTGTTCACCAACAATTGCGGGCGAACGCGCGAGCGAATGGCATCGTCAGACACATTATTATTAATGTAGAGTATGCCCAGCACACGAGCGAGGAACACAACCGCAATACCGAAAATAACCACCCAAGGGTTCAGCAACACGTCAAGACCACGAGAAGCATTCGCCCAATGCGAGATGACAGGCTGCATTTCGTTCACGATATTCGCCTTTTCTACAATGAAGTTAGAGCCTGTAAAGAAGGTTGCCACTGCACCGCCAAGGAGCAACGGCCCCATAATACCATTGATAATCAAACAGGTCTGGAAGGTTTTTACGCCGAGTAGATTGCCTGCCTTGTTCTGAAATTCATAGCTTACAGCCTGAATGATAAACGAGAAAAGAATGATGACCCACACCCAATAAGCCGAGCCGAAGCTGGTGCTGTAAAAGAGTGGGAACGATGCGAAGAATGCACCGCCGAACGTAACGAGCGTGGTGAAGGTAAATTCCCACTTGCGACCCGTAGAGTTTACCACCATACGGCGTTCTACATCGGTCTTACCCAACTGGAATATCATAGAGTTGGCACCCTGCACAAACATTAGGAAGACGAGCAACGCGCCTAAAAGTGCAATGAGAAACCACCAGTAGTGTTGCAAAAAATCGTATGTCATAGTTCTGGTCCTTTCTTTATTTGTTTACACATAATGCTAATTTCTACCAACAACATAGCAGTGAAGAGGAACAGGAAGAGGAAGAACGTAAGAGCTACGCTTCCACTGTTGAGGTCGCTCACCGCTGCCCATGTTGGCAACATATCCTGAATTGTCCAAGGCTGACGGCCGAATTCGGCTACCAACCAGCCACATTCGCTCGCAATGTAAGCCAACGGAATGAGGGCAACACCTACCAATTGCAAGAGGCGAGGACGTGTAATGTCCTTGCGATAAACCACAAACAGGATAATGGCAAATACAAGAATGAACAGTGAACCCAAGCCCACCATTATGCGGAATGCCCAGAAGTTGATGCCGATAGGAGGCACGGTTTCGTCGGCATTCTTAATGTAGCCATAGCCGAAGTACTTCATATTGTCCTTCAAAGTCTTTATATTGGCTTCCGTTTTCTGTCCGCTGCGATAGTCCTTGAGGGCTGCAATGGCTTGCTTGCCGCGTGCCATCTTCTCTTTGAGCGATGGTTCAACAGTGCCGTCGTTCTTTGTATAGCCGTTTATAATGTTGCGTATACCCGGCACATAACCGTTGAAATCGCGTGTGGCAAGGAACGAAAGCACGTTAGGCACAGCTATCTTCATTGGTGGTTCGGTTTCGTTCATGTAGTCGGGCTGCGAGAACGGATTTACAAGGGCTACTGCTGTGAGTGCCTCGCCCTTACCTCCTTCGTACAAAGCCTCCATGGCTGCCAGCTTCATAGGCTGATGCTTTGCTACAAGATAGGCTGATTCGTCGCCAACCATCGCTGTAAGCAACGATGAAACAAGACCTACGGTTGCACCAATCTTCAAGCTCTTGCGTGCAAACTCTACATGACGCTTCTTCAGCAAGTACCAACAGCTGACGCCAACGCAGAAAGCAGCACCCAAAACCCAAGCCGAAGTAATGGTGTGGGTAAACTTGTTCACTGCCATTGGGCTTAAAGCCACTTCCCAGAACGATGTCATTTCGTTGCGCATCGTGTCGGGATTGAACTCGCAACCGACAGGATTCTGCATCCACGCATTGGCAACGAGAATCCACCAAGCTGATATTGTGGCACCAATACCAGTGAGCCAAGTAGACGCAAGGTGGAATCCGCGCGATACTTTCTTCCAACCGAAGAACATAACCGCTACGAAAGTAGACTCCATAAAGAAAGCCAACATACCCTCAATGGCAAGTGGCGCACCGAAAATGTCGCCCACGAACCAAGAGTAGTTGCTCCAGTTGGTTCCGAATTCGAACTCCAAGATGATGCCAGTGGCAACACCCATCGCAAAATTAATACCGAAAAGACGCTGCCAGAATTGGGCTGTCTTTTTCCAAAACTCTTCTCCCGTACGATAATAGTACGTCTCCATAATTGCCATAATGAGTGCCAAGCCAAGCGTGAGTGGCACGAACAGCCAGTGATAAATGGCTGTAAGCGCAAACTGGGCACGCGACCAGTTCACTACATCTGGGTCGATGGTTAATAATAGATTTCCCATTGTTGAATAATATAACTGTTAGAATTTATTTTGTTCGCTTTTTATTCACGGCTTTTTGCTGTCAGAGTGTTTCGTAAACTACTCGTTGTTCGCAGCTTTTTACCGTCAGTAATGTTTTGTAAACTATTGGTAGCTTGCAGATTTTCGCCGTCAAAAGACTTTGTAAGTCCCACAATAACGGGATTAATTCCGTTTCAGCATTTCCGTTTCTACGAATTTGGCTTCGTTTCCCTTCTTCGCATTCTCCTTTATGAAGTTAGGAAAAAAGAACAATTTAAGAATAAAAAACATAATAAAGAGCTTGACCAAAATCACTAACCACAGTGTCTTGCCCAGCGTCATGCTCCTGAAACCATCATAATAAAGGTCGAACACCTTATATAAAAAGCCCTTCTTGTTCATTTAATGAAATTGTTCTAAGTTTTGTATTAAGTACAATTGCGTATGCAAAAGTAAGAAAAAAAATTAAAACTTGTTCCTTTTTTCTCTAAAATTCTGCCCTTTAACGAAAATAAAGAAAATATAGAACAATTTTCTTTGATTTACATTTAAAATACTTTACTTTTGTATTCTGTTTATAACAAAGTTTATATGATGAGACTAACGTTGCTTTTCAGTATATTATTTACAGCTGTTCCATCGGCTTTTTCGCAAGAAACGCTATCGCTGCAACGCTGCCGCGAAATGGCTTTGGCGAACAACAAACAGCTTGCAATATCGCGTGTTACAGCCGATATAGCTGAAAACACACACAAAGCAGCCAAGACCAAATATCTGCCGCGCGTTACAGGTATGGCAGGATACGAACATCTGTCGCGCGAAGTGTCCTTGCTGAACGATAAACAGAAAAAAACTTTATCGTCGTTGGGGTTGGCTACAGTGGATAAACTAAACGGACAGATAGGTCAAAGCATCAGTCAGTTGGTGCAGCAGGGCATTATTTCAGCCGAAGCAGCACAACGTTTGGGCGATGTCTTGGGCAACATAACCGCTCCATTGTCGCAGGCAGGCAACAACATTGGCGAGACTATACGTCAGGGATTGCGCACAAATACAAAGAATATGTACGCTGCAGGCATTATGGTTACGCAACCTATATATATGGGAGGTGGCATAAAAGCTATGAACGACATAGCTGCCATTGGCGAAGAGTTTGCCCAAAACGACATTGAACTGAAACGACAGACGGTTCTTTTCGCAGTAGACAACGCCTATTGGCTCATTGTTTCGCTCCGAAAGAAGGAACAACTTGCCACGCAATATCGCAATTTGATAAGCAAACTGCACGATAACGTGAACAAAATGTACGATGCTGGCGTAGCGACAAAGGCAGACGGACTAAAGGTTTCGGTAGCTGTGAACACGGCAAACCTTACCATTACGGAAATAGAAAACGGTATTTCGCTTGCAAAAATGGCACTCTGCCAACTCTGCGGATTGCCTCTTGACGGTGAATTGAAGCTCGAAGACGAGAATACCGATGAACTTTCAGCCTTCACGCCCACCAATTATAACGATGCAGATACGGCTTTCAACGCTCGCCCCGAAGTGAGAATACTGCAGAATACGGTCGATATAACCAAGCAGAACACAAAGCTCATTCAGTCGTTCTATCGTCCGCATCTTGCCCTGACAGCAGGTTACACGATTACAAACCCCAATTCCTTCAATGGTTTCGAGCAGAAATTCAAAGACGTTTGGAGCATTGGACTCGTTTTGCACGTACCTATTTGGAACTGGGGAGAAGGCAAATACAAGGTGCGGGCGGCTCGTTCGGTTACCCAAATGGCACAAATGGAACTGAGCGATGTGCGCCACAAGATACGTTTGGAGGTAGAACAGAACCGCTTCCGCTTGAAGAATGCGAACTCGCGCCTTGCTACGGCAAACAAGAATATGGCATCGGCAGAAGAAAACCTGCGTGTAGCCAACCTTGGATTTACCGAAGGAGTAATGACTGTTACCGATGTCATGCAGGCACAAACAGCTTGGCTGTCGGCAAAAACAGCCATTATAGATGCCGAAATAGCCGTACGCACCGCACAGGTAGGACTTAAAAAGGCACTCGGTGAACTGTAAAAACGACTGAAGACAGCATAAAATGCAGCAGCCAAACTTCGCTTCGTGCACTTCAAAGTATCGAAATAAAATCACAATTGAAACAAAACAAACAATATAAAAGGCTTTCATTATGTCAGCAAAATCGCAACATAACAATATTCTTTTAGCCATTCTCGGCTTTGCTACCGTAGTTGTATCGGTGGCAGTAATAGGCTATTTCACATTAGGAAAAGAAGAAGAGATTATACAAGGAGAAGTGGAAGTCAGCGAATACCGTGTGGCTTGCAAGCTGCCAGGGCGTGTCAGCGAAATCAGAGTAAAGGAAGGCGACTTCGTTCATAAGGGCGACGTGCTGGCAGTACTCGAAATTCCAGAGGTCAGCGCACAAGAAAAGGTTGCCGCCGCAGCAGCAGGTGCAACCGAAGCATTAAGCGATTTATCCGAAGCACCTAACCGACAGGAAATTATAACGGCAACTTACAAGGTTTATCAACAAGCCATTACAGCCAACGACATAGCCGAAAAGACCTACGGACGCCTGCTCCGACTATACAACGAGGGCGTTATTTCTGCACAAAAGCGGGACGAAGCCGAAGCTGCATTTCAAACTACGAAGTCGGCGGTAGATGTTGCACGTGCCCAATACGAACTTGCGACGAGCGGAAAGCGCGAAGAAACGAAGCGAGCAGCGAAGAAACAAGCACAGGCGGCACGCTCTGCAGTAGACGTGGTGAAGTCTATTTTGAAGGAAACGGTGCAGCGGGCAACTGCCGACGGCGAGGTTTCTACTATCTATCCGAAGGTGGGCGAACTTGTAGGATTGGGCAGTCCCATTATGAGCATATCAATGGTGAACGACGTTTGGACCACTTTCAATATTCGTGAAGACCAGCTGAACGGTATGAAAGTGGGTACAAAGCTGAAAGGTTTCTTGCCTGCGTTCAACAAAGACATCGACTTGCAAGTAACATCTATCAAAGACCAAGGCACGTATGCCGTATGGAAAGCCACTAAAGCCAACGGTCAGTACGACCTGAAGACCTTCCAAGTAAAGGCAAAACCCATTGGCAAGTTTGATGGATTGCGCCCCGGTATGTCGGTGATACTGAAGAAATAAAGCCAAGAAGAATAGAAAAAGTAAACCCAAAACGACCCCAACCGTGTTCCGACGCATCATAAGAATAGCTGCACGAGAGGTAGGACAGATGATACATACGCCTATCTACTTGTTTTGTATGATAGTCTTTCCGATTATCATACTGCTCTTCTTCACGTCGCTTATGAACACCGGACAGCCCGAAGATATGCCTTGTGGAGTGGTGGACAACGACAATTCTACCGTTACCCGCACGCTTGTGCGCCGTTTAGATGCCTTTCAGAACACAAAGGTGGTGGCACATTACACGAATGTGAACGAAGCACGGCGCGCCATTCAGCAAGGAAAAATCTATGCGTTTCTGTACATTCCCGAAGGAACAACGGCAAAACTCATCAGCGGAAGACAGCCCAAAGTGTCGTTCTATTACAGTAATGTAACGCTCGTAGCAGGCTCCTTGCTCTTCAAAGACCTGAAAATCATCACCACACTTGGCTCTGCAGCCGTAGGTTCGGCTAAGCTTGAGATGTTCGGAAAGACCGAACGCGAAATAAAAGCAAAGCTCCAACCCATTGTTCTTGATGTGCATACGATAGGCAATCCGTGGCTGAGCTACAACATTTACCTGTCTACAATTATGGTGCCGGGTGTGCTGATGCTGTTTATGTTGCTCATTACGGCATACTCGATAGGCACGGAACTGAAGTTCGGACGCTCGAGAGAGTGGCTGCAAATGGCAGGAAAGAATATCTTCATCGCCATTTCTGGCAAGTTGTTGCCGCAGTTCCTTGTGTTCTTCACCATATTTTTGGGCTACGAATGGTACGTTTACGGCTACTTAGGTTTCCCACACCCCGGTGGAATCGCCAAGATGATGCTGCTTGCGCTGCTCACCGTGGCATCATCGCAAGGCTTCGGCGTGTTCGTTTTCGGACTAATGCCGTCGCTCCGTATGTCGATGAGTATTTGTTCGTTATGGGCTGTGGTGGGCTTTTCAGCTTGCGGTGCAACCTATCCGCTGTTTGCAATGGATTCGCCCATCGTGGCAATGGCACAGCTCGTACCGCTCCGACATTATTATATGGTGTACCAAATGAGCATCTTCAACGGCTATCCGCTCATAAATGCGTGGCCGCACGTGGTGGCACTCGTGGCATTTGCAGCCCTTCCATTGCTTACGGTGCGCAACATTCGCCGTGCTATGCTGGAGTATGTGTATATACCTTAAAGCAACTGTTGGGGCGTGGTTCGCTACGTTTCTCATACAAAATAAGAATAGAATAAGACATTATAAAGCTCTGCGCTGAGTTCATTTCCTTCCACAAGAAAGAAGATTCGAGAGTGATTTATGGGTAAGAAAACAGACGGCCGTCGTACAGACATAGGCAACAATTTGATAGTTTCTATCTGCTACATTTGGTGGATAGAGATGAAGAATACCATCAAGGACGAAGGTGTGCTTATCTTCTTCATTCTTGTGCCGTTGCTCTATCCGCTTCTCTACTCGTGGATTTACAACAACGAGGTGGTGCGCGATGTGCCCGTCGTGATAGTAGACCAGTCGCACACGGCTACCTCACGGCAGTTCATTCGTATGTTCGATGCCTCGCCCGACGTAAAGGCTGCCTACTATTGCAACAGTCTTTCAGAGGCGCAAGCCCTTGTAGCCCAACAAGAAGCCAACGGCATTATGCTCTTCCCAGAAGACTTTGAGCGCACGCTGAACCGTGGCGAGCAAGCCCACGTCAGCATTTATTGTGATATGAGTATTATGCTTGCCTACAAAGCCATTTATCTAACGGCAATCCATGTTTCGCTCGATATGGGCAAGGAACGGCAGAAAGAGGGAATAGGAACGGTTACCGTGCGCGACGAAGAGTTGAGAACGCAGCCTATGGAAATAGCCGAAGAACCCATCTTCAACGTTACGGGAGGATACGGAAACGCCATTCTGCCAGGTGTGCTGATACTTATCCTGCAACAAACACTGCTGCTCGGAATTGGTCTTTCGGCAGGTACGGCACGCGAAAACAACCGCTATCAAGACCTTGTACCCATCAGCAAGCACCATAACGGCATACTGAAAATAGTGTTAGGCAAATCGCTTTGCTACTTCATGATATACTGTGTGGTAACGGCTTACATTACTTTGGCAGTGCCACGCTTCTTCAACTTCACAATGCTGGCGCACCCCATAGACCTTATCCGCCTGCTTGTGCCTTATCTTTTATCGGTTATTTTCTTCGGTATGACGATTTCGTGTGTCGTCCGTTATCGCGAAAACGTAATGTTGCTTGTCGTGTTCACCTCCATTCCCTTCCTTTTCCTGACGGGAGTAAGTTGGCCGCAGAGCAACATTCCAGGTGCTTGGGAGGGGCTGTCGTGGCTCATTCCGTCTACCTTCGGCGTGCGTGGATTCCTCCGTCTGTCGTCTATGGGGGGCACCTTTGCCGACATACGCACTGAAGTGTTTGCCCTTTGGGTGCAAACCGCCATATATTTTTCCATTACCTGCCTTGTTTATCGCTATCAAATTATCAGTGCCCGCAAGCACGCTATTGCACATATAAAGAGCATAAAAGATAAAATTGAGCAGGCACGGGCAGCAAAGAAATCACAGATTTCTGAGGATAAGACAACACAAAATTAATCCGATTATTTTCTTCTTGCAATTCGGTGCAAGAACCCAAAACTCACCCTTACTTTGTCAAGATTATTCCGTTAAAAAGTGATAACTGCGTTTTGACATTGCGAAAGCGGCTGTTTTGCATCGCAAAACAGCCGCTTTTACCGTGCAAAACCTACGCTTTTGGAACGCAAAACAACAGGTTTTGCAATACGTTGATAATTAGATGATTACACGATAGATATGCTTGTGAAAAATATTTACACCTCTATTGTCTCGTTTCTGCATAATGCTGGCGATTTCTTGGTGGGTGGGAAAGAAAAGAGTAGGGGATATAAAACGAAAGAAAGTCGCTCGTATTGGGCGACTTTCTTTCATTTAGTTGCGGGTGCAGGACTCGAACATGCGACCTCCAGGTTATGAGCCTGGCGAGCTACCAACTGCTCCAACCCGCGATATTAACCAGTTGCAATTTATTAAATAAGTTATAATTGACTTGTTCCTGAATTGCGAGTGCAAAGGTACACATTTCTTTTTAAACGTGCAAAACTTTAGGGAAAGAATGATGAAAATAGGGTTTATTTTAACATTCGTAAACATTTTCAGCAATAAAAAAGTTGATAAGTGGTGGCATTTAATTTTGTAGAGTAAATAATTTCCATTACCTTTGTCTGTGGTTTCGTTTACTGTCGATAGGGCAGAAACGGCAGATGAAGAACAAACAATTAATATAAGGTGTAATGTAAGAACGACACCTCAACTTAGACAAGATAATACATGGAAAAGAAAATTGTAATGGTTACGGGCGCAACGAGCGGCATTGGCGAGGCTTGCGCTAAGAAGTTTGCACAAGGTGGATATAACGTCATCATCACGGGGCGTCGGAAAGAAAAGCTCGATGCACTGAAAAAGGAACTCGAAGGTATGGGTGCCGAGGTGCTGGCAATGCAGTTCGACGTGCGCGAACGCGAAGCTGCCAAGAAGGCAGTGGAGTTTTTAAAGGACAAGTGGGCAAAAATTGATGTGCTGATAAACAATGCAGGACTTGCATTGGGCTTGGACAAAGAGTATGAAGGCGACTTCGACGATTGGGACACGATGATAGACACCAACATCAAGGGACTGCTGAATATGACTCGTTTTGTAGTGCCTGCTATGGTGGAGCGCAACGAAGGACACATTATTAATATAGGTTCAGTGGCTGGCGATGCTGCCTATGCGAACGGAAATGTGTATTGTGCCACGAAGGCAGCGGTGAAAACCATTACCGACGGCTTGCGCATTGACGTGGCAGAGAGCAATGTGCGTGTTACGAATCTGAAGCCAGGACTGGTGCAAACCAACTTCTCGAATGTTCGTTTCCACGGCGACGATGCTCGTGCCGATAATGTTTACAAGGGTGTGAAGCCACTGACAGGCGACGATATTGCCGACGTTGCTTTCTATGCAGCGAGTGCGCCAGCCCACGTTCAGATAGCCGAAGTGCTTGTTTTGGCTACTCATCAGGCTAACGGCTCGGTTATTGTGAGAAAGTAAATACGAGTATCAAGAGAGGAAAAACAAGGATATTGTAAGACAGAAAAGAAGAAAATAGAAAGGCGAAGTATTGGATAGTCGTGGTTGCGACGGTTCGATACTTCGTTTTTTCGTATTTAAGTACGTGATTGTTTTAGCTTTGCTTTCAGCCGTTTGTAGCCTTCTACGCCCAAGATAGTGAGTCCGCTGTATTGGAAAGCCTTTGCCAATCCGAAGAAAACAGCCCACAATATGCCTTTCGTAGCGGCAGAAAGGGGGAGGGCAAATTGCGCAAACGAGATGATGTAGAACGGAATGCACATAGCCAAAACCGTTACGCCTGTGCGAAACGAGAGGCGTTTAAGCCACGCTATGATGCGTTTCAATGCAATAGGTTTTGTCATTTAATGGTTATTTTCGGAAGTTATCCCACACCTTTTCAGCAGGCAAGGGCGAAACTACGGAGATGTTTTCCTTGCTTACGGGGTGTATAAATTCTACCGTACGGCTCAGCAACGATATGCTGCCATCGGGGTTGGAGCGGCGTGCGCCGTATTTCAAGTCGCCTTTAATGGGGCAGCCGATGGCTGAAAGCTGACAGCGTATTTGGTGGTGGCGACCTGTGAGCAGGTTCACTTCGAGCAGTGTGTAGTGCTCGGTCTGCCCAACGGTCTTGTATTTCAGTATTGCTTTCTTTGCATTGGGTACTTCGTGGTCGTATGCGTAGCTCTTGTTTTGCTTTTCGTTGCGCACCAACCAGTTTGTCAGCGTGCCTTCGGGCTCTGCTGGTGGTGTCTGTACCATTGCCCAATAGGTCTTCTTCACCTCGCCTTTACGGAACATATCGTTCAGGCGGGAGAGTGCTTTCGAAGTCTTTGCGAAGACTACCAATCCCGATACGGGGCGGTCTAAACGATGCACCACACCAAGAAACACATTGCCTGGCTTGGCATATTTCTCCTTTATCCACGCTTTGATGGTTTCCGAAAGCGGTTTGTCGCCTGTTTTATCGCCTTGTACTATCTCGCCGCTTTCCTTGTAAACGACGATAATATGGTTGTCTTCGTAGAGAACTTGCATAGTTTTTAAAAGTCTATCACCCCTCACCGATGAAGGCAAGGGGGATAGAAGAGTCGAAAGGAGTTTTACATATTCATACCGCCATCAACCTGAATGACCTGTCCAGACACGTAGCTTGAAAGGTCAGAAGCAAGGTAGAGGGCTGTGTTTGCAACGTCTTCGGTAGTTCCACCACGGCGCAATGGAATCTTAGAAGCCCATTCTTTTCGAATGTCGTCAGAGAGTTGCTGTGTCATAGCGGTTTCAATGAAGCCCGGAGCAATAGCGTTGGCACGCAAACCCTTTGGTCCCATTTCCTGTGCAACACTCTTTGCAAGGGCAATCATACCCGCCTTAGATGCTGCATAGTTAGCTTGACCAGCATTGCCGTGCACACCTACCACGCTTGCCATGTTGATAATGCTGCCTCCACGTTGGCGCAACATAACTGGAATACAAGCGTGAATGAAGTTGAACGCACTCTTTAGGTTCACAGCGATAACTGCGTCCCACTGTGCTTCGGTCATACGGAGCATCAAACCGTCCTTTGTGATACCTGCGTTGTTTACAAGTACGTCGATACTGCCGAACTCTTCCTTCACTTGCTTCACCACTTCTTCAGACTGAGCAAAGTCGGCTGCGTTGCTTGCATAGCCTTTACACTTTACGCCGAGTGCTGAAATTTCAGCTTCGGTAGCCTTTCCGTTCTCGTCGATAACGAGGTCGGTGAATGCGATGTTTGCACCTTCGCTTGCGAACTTAATGGCGATTGCCTTACCTATTCCACGTGCAGCACCTGTGATGAGGGCTGTCTTACCTGTTAATAATCCCATTTTCTGTTTGTGTTTATGTTGTTAATATCTATTTCTTGATATGTTTATAGCTCGTTCCTGATAAGATACGTACACCTTATTTATAATTATTGTCGTCGGTTTTGCCCTTTCCTATCTTGTTGCCCAACGCTCCGTACACCACTTTTGCAACGAGTGGGCGGCTGCTTTCTTCGGTCAGACCGTGTCCAAGGCGACCATAGATAAAGGGAACTTCGAGTCCTTTGATACAATAGTGGGTGATGTCGGCAACCAAATCTACGTTGTCGATGTCAAAATCGCCATCGGTTTTCGCCTCTGTATATACCTTTCTAAAGAGTTCTATTTCGTCTTCATCAAAGTTTTTGCGTACACGCTCCACCATCCAGATATTGCGGAAGAACTCAGCTCTGAGGTTTCCGTTTCTCATTACGGTTTCTTTTATCATACTCAGGTGGGTGTAGATGAGTTCGATAATCTTGTCGTGGGGCGGTATTCGCTTCGATGCCACCTCGTCCAACTTGTCCGACAAGCGTTCCAACTCGGCTTCTATAACAGCGTAATAAACGTCGTCCTTGCTTTTAAAGTAGGTGTATAGCGTGCGGCGCCCCTTCCCTGAGGCTTCCGCAATATCGTTCATTGTTGTGTTGGCAATGCCTTTCTTGGCAAAAATCTGCCTTGCCACGTCTACGAACATCTGTCTTGTCTTGGAAATAGACATTTTTTCTTCCCTCCTAATTTTCTTTTTAGTGTGATAAAAGACTCACGCTTTCTGCTATTGCACAATGTTATTATTATGTGCAAATGTAGAGAAAAAAAACTAATCTCACAAGTAATTCAACAAAAATACTTACTTTTTAGGATTCTGATAGTTTATAAATATTCTAGAATTGCTAGGGGCTCTAGGGTTTCTAGGAACTCTAGAAAAACTAGAAACTATGGAAAATAAGGCGCACCGCAAGCCCTGCTTCCACGCAACCTATCCTTTCCAATACTTTTATTTATGCTTTCTTACACTTCTATTTCCAAACCGTCGTAGGCAAAGAATACATTGTGGGGAAGGTTTTGCTGCGCTACTTCGTGCAGTCCTATTTCGTGTGTGAGGTGGGTTAGATAGGTACGTTTGGCGTTGATGGTACGGCTGAAGGCGATAGCATCGGCAATAAGCTGATGCGAATGGTGCTCGCGCTGCCAGCGTAAGGCATTCACGACGAGGGTTTCAACACCTTCGAGATAAGGCAGTTCGGCAGCGTTGATGGTCTTCATATCGGTGATGTAGGCGAAGTTTCCTATGCGATAGCCCAAGATAGGCAGGTTTCCGTGCATCACTTCGATGGGTACAACAGTGCAATCGCCTATCGGAAATGCCTTGTGAGGGGCGATTGCGTGCAGATTTAGCTTGGGTACGCCAGGGTAGAGTTGCTCTTTGAAACAGTAAGGAAAGTTGTGGCGCAGTCCTTCGCAGGTGTCCTCGTTGGCAAAAATGTCTATGTCGGCAAGCCAACTGAAGGGTCGCAAGTCGTCGAGTCCGCCTACATGGTCGTAGTGGATATGCGTTGCCAAGATGCCGTCAATCTTTTTATAGGGTAGGGGAAGCATCTGTTGGCGGAAGTCGGGACCGCAGTCGATGAGTATGCGTGTAGTTTCGGTTTCGAGTAAAGCCGATGTGCGCAGTCGTTTGTCTTTTGTATTGCTGCTTTTACACACCTTGCAGCTGCAACCAATGACGGGTACTCCGTTGGAAGTTCCTGTGCCTAAAAAACGTAGTTTCATCGTTTCTGTTTAGCGTATGTTCACTTCTGGGTTGATTTCGATGCCGAACTTCTGCATCACGTCGTGCTGAATGGTTTCGCAAAGGCGCACCACCTCGCTGCCTGTTGCGCCGCCACGATTCACCAATACCAATGCTTGCTTGTCGTGTACGGCAGCTCTGCCCATTGCTTTTCCTTTCCAACCGCATTGCTCAATCAGCCAACCTGCAGGTATTTTCTCGTGCTCGCTGTCGATGGTATAGTGGGGCATACCTTCGTATTGCTGTGCCAATTCGTTGTATTTCTGCGTCGGAACCACTGGATTCATAAAGAAACTGCCTGCATTGCCTAATACTTTTGGGTCGGGTAACTTCGCATTTCGTATTTCGGTAATAACTTCTCGGAGTTCCGTTGCCGTGGGAAAGTCGATTGCTTTTGCAGCCAAGGCAGCACGAATGTTGCCGTAGTCCAACTTGGGCGCATAGGTAGTAGACAATTTATAGGTAACGGCGGTGATGAGAAAGCGGTCGCGCCATGCGTGCTTGAACTTGCTTTGGCGGTAGCTATATTCACATTCGTCGTTCGTGAAGTGGCGTATGCGCCCTGTTTCTAACTCTACAGCCTCCACAGACACTATCAAATCTTTTACTTCCACGCCGTAAGCACCAATATTTTGCACAGCACTGGCACCCACTTCGCCCGGTATAATCGACAAGTTCTCGGCTCCGTACAGTCCGTTTGCTACGCAATAAGCCACCACATCGTCCCAAACGTAGCCCGAGCCACAGCGAACGTGGCATTCGTCGATTTGTTCGAGAAAGCGAATGCCCGAATGCAACACCGTTCCGTCGTAGTCGGCAGTCAGCAATAGGTTGCTGCCTCCACCGAGAATAAGCAGCGGACGGTCGGATTCGGTAAGCATCTGTGCCACCTGTTGCGCCTCTTCCACCGTATTATATTCTATGAATCGCTTGCATTTCGCATCAATTCCGAACGTGTTGTGCCTAAGCAGGCTGTAGTCTTTCTCGTCTGTCATTCTCTTTCCCTCGTGCTTCATTCTTCCTTTTACTGCAAAGTTACACCCTTGCTTAGTAGGCTACAACTCTCTCTAAACGCCAATCGTTGCCCCTTTGTCTGAACTCAAGTTGGGTTTCAACACCGTTAGAGAGTCCTCGGAATACAAGAATCTTCTTCTTGCTCTTATCGTATTTCTGTCCGTAAAGAATGTTGTAGATAATATTTCCAGGCACTTCTGGAAGGAATGTGCTCCATTCCGATGCAGGAATAGTGGTGTTCACCTTGCTCGTTTCTTCACCATTAGGGTCTGGACCGTAGTAAGACAGTGGTTCTTTTATGCTTCCGCGGCCGTCGTTAGCGAGGAATTTCTGCAGGAATTTCAAGAAAGAAGCATTGTGGTTTTGCGAAAAACCGATGTTCTTAATCTTGTTCATCTCCCAGCGACCGTCCTGATGGTCGAAGCAATATTGCTCAACAAGACCCTGTTTCAAGTTGATTTTTTCCACTATCACCGTGTCGAGCTTGGTCGATTTGGCTAAATCGGCTTGCTTTTCATTGTCGAAAATCAGCGTGTAATATCCTTGCGGACGGAAGAAACGCTCCATTTTCCACTGGTCGTGGGCTATCTGTTTCGTAACTTCTCCGTTGGTTTCCACTGGCAATGGGAACTTAATGCGATTGCGTTGCAGCTTCTTGTTGGCAATGAAGTTGAAGAAGAAATCGTCGAAAAGTTGGTCGGCATCCTTTGGCATCGGCGTTTCTGCAATGATTTCTGTTGCCGAATCCTCCGCTTCGGTTGTATCCGCAACGGTTGTCGAGTCGGTTTTGGTAGAATCAGCTGGCTCTACTTTCTTGTTGTTACAGCTTGTTGTGAAGCATACCATTGCGGCACACACCACTACAACGAATAAGATTGCTTTTCTCATATTCTAATAAATATAGTTCTCAAATTTTGATGCAAAAGTACTACTTTTATTTTATAATAACACAAATTTTATTTTATAATAATGTTGTAAACGCAATAATTTTCTTTGTCTGTACTTCCCTGTTCAAATTATATATTGTACCTTTGCACTAAAATTAGGAATTATGATTCTCGAAAAGATAGAAGAACTTTTAAAGGAAGTGAGTGCCGTATCGGCTAAAAACGCCGAAGAGGTTGAGCAGCTTCGATTGAAATATCTCAGTAAAAAGGGCGAAATAAACGCCTTGATGAGCGAGTTCCGCAACGTAGCCGCCGACCAGAAGAAAGTGGTGGGTATGAAAATAAACGAGCTGAAGCAGCTTGCACAAGGCAAGATTAACGATTTGCGCGAACAGTTGGAAACAAGCGAAGCGCAAAGCGGCGATATTGACCTTACCCGAACAGCTTATCCTATCGAGCTTGGTACACGCCACCCGCTGACATTGGTGAAGAAAGAAATCATCGACATTTTTGCACGAATGGGCTTTACCTTGTATCAGGGACCAGAAATCGACGACGACCAGCACGTGTTTACGATGCTGAACTTCGCCGCCGACCACCCTGCACGCGATATGCAAGACACTTTCTTCATTGAACGCTCAAGCACAATGGACGTTACGAAGAACGTTCTGCTGCGCAGCCACACTTCTAACGACGAGGCACACTATATGTCTACCCACGAGCCACCTATCCGTGTGCTCTGTCCTGGACGCGTTTACCGCAACGAAGCCATCAGCGCACGTGCCCACTGCTTCTTCCATCAGGTGGAAGGACTGTATGTAGACAAGAACGTCAGCTTCACCGACCTGAAGCAAGTGCTGCTTACTTTCGCCCGCGAAATGTTTGGTGCAGACACCAAAATCCGTTTGCGTCCAAGCTATTTCCCCTTCACCGAGCCAAGTGCCGAGATGGATATAAGCTGTAACATCTGCGGTGGCGAAGGTTGCAGCTTCTGCAAGCACACGGGCTGGGTAGAGATTTTGGGTTGCGGAATGGTAGACCCACACGACCTTGAAGCCTGCGGCATCGACTCATCGGTTTACACTGGCTACGCTTTCGGTATGGGTGTGGAGCGCATTACCAACCTTAAATATCGTGTCAGCGACCTCCGTCTGTTCTCAGAAAACGATGTTCGCTTCTTGAAAGAATTTGAAAGCGCACAGTAAGCGCATTACACATATTATATAATAATGTAGGGGGCAAGTTCCAAGAACTTGCCCCCTACATTATTGTTTCTATCTTTTCTAGAATTCCTAGAAATTCTATTGTAAATCTATAAAAACACCTTGCTTTTGTAAAAATAATTCTCTTAAAAATTGATAACTGCGCTTTGGCATTGCGAAAGCGGCTCTTTTGCAATGCAAAACAGCCGCTTTTACCGTGTAAAACCTACGCTTTTGGAACGCAAAACAATAGGTTTTGCAATGCCTTGATAATAAGATAGTTACACAATAGATACCCTTCTGAAAAATATTTACAACTCTATTGCAGCCTTCCTGCCTCGAAAGTATGAAGAAAGAGCGGTGATACGGTTTGTGAAATACGTCTATACTGCTCTTTTGTTCCTATTTTTCTTCTTCCTCGTACCACTTCTTAATGTACAGATAATGGTCGGCAAACAAACGCGATTGCCCTGCCACGGCAGCTTTTATGCGCTTGGCAGGAACGCCGCCCCATACCTCGTTAGGCGGAATAATCGTACCTTGAAGCACCACTGCGCCTGCTGCTATCACCGAGTTTTCGCCCACTTCGGCATTGTCGAGCACCGTGGCATTCATGCCAATGAGGGCATTTTTGCGAATGGTTGCACCATGAACCACGGCTGCATGCCCAATGCTTGCACCGTCTTCTATCACCACAGGCTTTCCTTCCGTCTGGTGAATACACGCCAAATCCTGCACGTTCACCTCGTTGCCCATCACAATGGCGTCTACGTCGGCACGTATCACCGCACCGAACCATACCGAACAGTCGTTGCCCATCGTTATATTACCTGCCAAAGTGGCATTTTCGGCGAAGTAACAACGCTCTCCCCACTGTGGACTTTTTCCTCTTGCTGATTTTATCAGAGCCATTTTTCTTATTTTAAAATTATTGTTTTCTTTCGTTGAAACCGTTGTTTCTGTCTGTTAAAATCTATTCAGTTCCTCCCAAATGCGCTGCACGGGCAGTCCCATTACGTTGAAATAGCTGCCTTCGAGTGCCGTTACACCGATGTAGCCAATCCACTCTTGAATGCCGTATGCGCCTGCCTTGTCTAATGGACGATAGGTTTCTATGTAGTAATCTATCTCTTCTTCCTTCAGATTTTTGAAGGTTACGTCGGTAGAAACCGAGAAACAATGTTGCTTTTCCGTCGTGGTAAGGCACACGCCCGTAACCACTTGGTGTTTCCGACCGCTTATCTTGTGCAGCATTTCCTTTGCTTCTGCATCGTCGTGGGGCTTTCCCAGAATTTCGTTGCCCACTATTACCACCGTGTCTGCGGTAATAATAAGTTCGTTTTCTGCAATCGTGTCCTTGTAGGCATTCGCCTTTTCGCGACTGATGTATGTAGCCACGTCGGCAGGCGCAGTGTCGGCAGGGTAGTCTTCCGCAATATCGGGCTGCACACGCACGTCGAATGCAATGTCAAGACCACGCAACAGCTCTTTCCTTCTTGGCGAATTGCTCGCCAATATAATATGATAATCCTTGAAACTCATAGTTGTTTTATTTCTCCTTTCGTATCAGTTCTAACGTTGTTTCCAATGCTTTGTCGGCAGAAACCGCAACATCGGGTATCGTGCCGTGTATGTCTGTCTCGTCAGCGCCGTATTGCCAGAACCGCTTATACGACATATAGCAATACAATTGCGATATGGGCAGACGGTATTCGAGCACATCTCCGAAGCAAACATTCATGCCGCCGGTTTCCTCACCAACAACTTTGCCCATATTGAAGTATTTGAATGCCCACGAAAAAGAAGCAGCTGAAGAGAACGTGTAGTTGCTTGTTAACAGCCAAACCTTGCCGTTGTAGCAGCGAGTCTTGTCGTTTAGCGGCACATTCAGGCTGTCTTCGTTTTCCAAGTACAGTCCAGTAGGCGAGAGAAACTTATCACCGTAAGCGTTCTTTAATAAACGTTGCGTTGTTGGAGTTATACGCATAAAGGCTTTTCCAAACTGTTGGAAAGGCACTTTGCTTATGCGTTCGAATATCAAATCGCCTATACGAGAATCGCCACCGTCATTTTTGCGCACGTCTATTATAAGGTTCTGCACCTTCTTTGCGTTTATTTCGGTTATCATTGAGTCAAGAAAGACTGTCATTCCTGACGGGTCTGTACAGTCGTTGAACGACATTAGTGCCACCCGACCACCCTCTAAGAGTTGGTATTCAAAATGTTTCTGTTCCTGTTTCTTTGTTTGAAGTAGCTTCCCTGTAGCCTTTTCGACTTTCTTTCTCTCGGCTCTTATCTCATCGAAGGTTGCTCCTTTTAGTATTGTTTCCTTTATATTGTTCTTCCATACATATTTGATAGTATACTTATCGGCATAATAGCAAAGTTGTAATAGGGCGCTAAAGTAATCCTTTAGTTTCATTAAGCGAAAGAAACGGCGCTCTCCCGACACGTATTGAAGTAAGTTTGCAATGATGGCGGCACTTGAAACACCGTTTATTTCGGTTATTTCTGCCCCTTTCGGAATGCCGAATAGAGAATAGCGAGCTGTTATTTTGCCACTCTGGTTGTCCACATCTACCTGCAATGGAAAGCGTAGAACAGTCTTTGTAAGTATGTCGTTGTAAGGTGGAAACACGTGTGTGTGTCCATCACCGAGTAGCGCTAATAGTGGTGCAACATATTTATATAGGGTGGCGCGCGTAATAGTGTCGGGCATTTCCTGCTCTATTGCGTTCACACGGCTCATAAACTCGCCTTGGTTGCACACCGCATACATGTTCGGATGTACTTCACTGACGGTATAAACCAAGGCATTGAGATCGTAAATAGCTTGTTCTTTGGTCATTCTTCCGTCGGGAGCGAGGCGCAAACTGTCGGGAACGGGCGAATCGTAAGGTGTCATATTCACCATTTGCGCATAGGTCTGGCAAGTATACAAGCACATTACGATGAGCAAAAGCACCGATAGCGTTTTCTCAAAATTGTTTTTCAATGCTGTTTTCATATACATATTATAGTTTTAAAGATTTGCAATTCTTGCCTAAAAACTTTGGTGTACCTTTATAAGCAGTCCATCAAAGCACTCTTACCACCCAAAGGCTTTTGCACTTTTCAGCCATTTTCCCTGTGCGCGCAACACCTGTTCGATAATGTCGCGTGCCACTCCCATACCGCCGTTGCAGTCGCTGATGTAGGTTGAAATGGCTTTGATGTCGGCGCAAGCGTCTTTTGGACAGCACGGACAGCCCGCTCTTTGCATGATTTCGTAGTCGGGAATGTCGTCGCCAACATAGATAACCTCGTCCGTCTGCAAGTTGTTTTCTTTCAGATAAGTGTCCCACGTGTTCAGCTTTACCTTACAATTGAGGAACACATCTTGCACACCAAGATAAGCATAACGCTTCCGTATCTCCTCGTTGCGCCCTCCTGTCATCAGCGCAATCTTGAGTCCGAGCTTCACAGCAAGCTGAATGGCGTAGCCGTCTTTGATGTTCATAGTTCTTACGGGCACGCCCTCGCTGTCCATAGCAACCGTGTTTAACGACAGAACGCCGTCTACATCGAAGACGATAGCTTTTATTTTCTTTAACTCATAGTTTATCATTGTATTACAATAGATGGTTAAATGTTTTCTATATACTTATTTCTTGCTTTTCTCATAAATGCTTTGCGCCATCAGCTGGTATAGCTGTTGCGCTCTTGGATTGTCGTCCATAAGCTGCATTTGTGCCTCGATAATGTTTTCATCGTAGCGAATGGCAGGTCCTGTCTGTGCCTCATGGGGCGACAGTTCGTGTACTTTTCTTGCCGTTTCATCGGTCAATGGCAACATTATATCGAAGGGCAAGCCCACCTTTTGCAACACTTCGGCTGCCATATCGTAGCAGTGGTTGGCGTAATTGCACGCCCATACGGCTGCCAAATGCAAGTAACGGCGGTCGGCAGAAGACAGTTCGTGGACGTTGTTGCTGACCGATTGTGCCACTTCGGCAATGGTTTGCATTGTCGAGGAGCTATCTGCTTCGAGGAAAACGGGAATGTTTCTGAAGTCTACGATGCGTGTCTTGGAGAACGTCTGCATCGGATAGAACACGCCATAATGCGCTGCTCGTCCGCGAAACACATCGATTGGCACCGAGCCTGCTGTGTGTACGAACAGCTTATCGCTACGAACAGGGCATATTTTGTCGATAACTGCGTCGAGAATGCTGTCCTTCAGTGCGATAATATAGAGGTCGGCATCGTTCGTTATTTCGTCCAAACTGTCTGTCGGCACGGCGTTCAGCTTTTCAGCCAACAGGTTTGCCGCCGCCATTGTTCGGCTGTAAACCTGTACAATGTCGTGTTGGGCGTTGCAAAGTGCATGCCCCAGAATGGTGGCAAGATTGCCTGCACCTATCAATGCTATCTTCATAATAAGTACAAAATTAATAAAAATAAGGAGAAAAGCTACGCATTTCTCGCTTTTTTACAAAACATTTACTATTTTTGCAAGTGGCGTGTGCAGACTTATCTGTGCACGTTCGATTGCGATTTGCCTGCCCATGAAGATGAGAACCAAGATTATAACACGCAGCAAAGACCTGCCGACGCTCTGCAGAGGCGATTTCTTTCACAGTCGCGACTTGTTCTGTATGTTGGAACAAACGCCACGATTGCAGCCGTGTATGGTGGTTGCTATCGACGAAAACGACGAAACCATCGGGCAAATTCTTGTTCACATCCGCAGCAAACGCCGCTTTTGGGGCATCAGTTTTACACATCGGGCACGCATTTATGGCGAGGGTATCTACCGAAACGGCATTGATTATACGGAGAAAAGCAAACTTTTCGATACGATGATGGACGCTCTTGTGCGTCATTTGCTGCGCCATCGTTGCTTCCATATAGAGCTAAGCGATATCTCGAAAAAGATGTTTGGCTACCGAACACTTCGCCGACACGGCTTCGTACCTATTCCGTGGATTCAGCTGCACCACTCGTTGCACAGCAAAGCCCCCGAGGAACGTGCCTCTGAAAAGGTGCTCCACCGTGTGAAACGTGCTGTGGAAAGCGGCTTTGAAACACGCGAAGCCGAGAGCAAAGCTGAGATTCACCAACTCTATCGCCTTATAAAAAGATACTACCGACTGCGCAAGCAACGCTACATACCGAAGGAAGAGCTGTTCCAACAGGTAGGCAGCAGCGAGCACGGACACATCTACATTACCCTTTACAAGGGGCGAATGGTGGGCGGAAGCGTGGTTGTGGACTCTGGGCGTGAATCTATGCTGTGGTTCGATGCAGCCATGGAGAAGCGTTACATTTTCTATCACCCCCACACGCTTACGGTATGGTTTGCCATTAAGGAAGCGCACAGGCGCAAGCAAGACCATATTCATATTCTCAACCTTGGACTTCCGTTCTCGCACAGCAACTATCGCGACTTTATGCTGAGCTTTGGCGGCAAGCCCGTAAGTGCCTATCGGTGGTTTCGCTTTTCCAACTTTATAATGCGCCACCTTATGTTTTGGTACTACCGATTGTAAGAACAACCAGCGCAGAGATAGAATATACCGATAATCTTTGCACTGTAGTCCCCACGTTCCGACCATCTTCATAAATAACGGATATGGTCGGAATGGCATAACAAATAACCGAAAAAGTATAGTAAATAGCCAAAAAAATATGGAACAACAGAAAACAAATTATGGCAACTGGATTTCCCTGACACTGCTGCGTATACTCTATGGCACATCAGCAGTGCTATTGTTGCTTTTCGCACTTTCCTTCGTGTGGCCCCGACTGGTGGCTGTAACCATTTTTATGGGCATTGTGGCTGCTGCCATGCTGGCCATGTCCGTCTATATGCATGTCTGTCACCACGAATTTTCGTTCGAGGGCGGACGGCTGATGTCTAAATTCCACGACTTTCTGATGGAGCATCTCGACTGGGACGGGCACGGCACACTGCTCGACATCGGCTGTGGTTCGGCTGCGTTGAGCGTGAGGTGTGCCAAGGAATATCCCGAAGCGCAGATGATGGCCATTGACTATTGGGGCTTCGGATGGGATTATGCCAAGGCACAATGCGAGCGCAACGCTGCGATTGAAGGCGTGGACGGACGCATTCGTTTCGAGAAAGGCGATGCTTCGAAACTCGACTTTGCCGACGAGACGTTTGATGCGGCTGTGAGCAACTTCGTGTTCCACGAGGTGAGAACCCAACCCGACAAGCGCCAAGTTGTGCGCGAGGCCTTGCGTGTGGTGAAGAAAGGAGGCTGTTTTGCTTTCCAAGACCTCTTCCCGAAGAAGCAACTCTATGGCAACATGGAAGAATTTGTCGCACAACTGAGAGCCGAGGGCGTCACGGAGATACATTACATCGCCAACGTGGAGCAGATGGTACTTATCCCCACCTATATGCGGGCACCGTGGATGATGGCTGAAATCGGTATCATCTACGGCAGGAAATGACACATTGACAATAAAGTATGGACATGATATAGATGAAAATGAAAGTAATAGGAATTATCCCTGCCCGCTACGCATCGTCCCGTTTCCCTGGCAAACCGCTTGCCAAGTTGGGCGGAAAGTATGTTATCCAACGTGTGGCAGAGCAAGTTGGTGCCGTGCTTGACGATGTTTACGTAGCCACCGACGACGAACGCATCTACAATACCGTAACTTCGATGGGTGCAAAGGCTGTAATGACATGCTCCGACCACCAGAGTGGCACCGACCGAATTGCGGAAGCATTGGAGAAAATAGGCGGAAACTTCGATGTTGTGGTGAATATTCAGGGCGACGAACCGTTTATACAGAAAAGTCAGATAGAAACCGTTGTGGCGTGTTTCAACGATGCCGACACGCAGATAGCAACACTCGGAAAGAAGTTTGCCACCATTGAAGAAGCGAAGAATCCCAACTCTCCGAAGATAATCCTCGATAACCGAAGCTACGCAATGTACTTCACTCGCGCCCTTGCTCCCTACATTCGTGGCAAGGAAGAAAGCCAATGGATAGACGTTTATCCTTTCCTTAAACACATTGGGCTATATGCTTATCGTACAGAAGTTTTACGTGAAGTAACAAAGTTGCCACAATCGCCTCTCGAAATCGCCGAAGGCTTGGAACAATTGCGTTGGTTGCAGAACGGCTACAAGATAAAAGTGGGACTTACCGAAGTAGAAACCGTAGGCATAGACACCCCTGAAGACCTGCAACGAGCAGAGCTTTTCTTGGCACAACAAAGCAAGAACGATTAATAAACAAACCGTTTCGGTTTCCGTGCAACGGTGCTGTCGCTAAGTGGGCAGCACCGTTGCACTTTTCGTTTGTTGCCGTTTAGCAATACTTAAAAAACAAAAATATTTCTTATCGAACAAGTGGAAAGACGACGAAAATTGTGTAAATATTTTTCACAAGCATATCTATCGCATAACCACCTTATTATCAACGCATTATAAAACCTATTGTTTTGCATTCCAAAAGCGTAGGTTTTGCACGGTAAGATAATTGTTGAAATGTATCTATTTGAAAATAAATAAGTTACCTCGCCGAAGGAACTAAATAGGTAACGATTTGGAAACGAGCGAGCTACTTCAAGTCGCTGTATTCTACCTAACAAAGAACGCTTATTATTCTGTCTGCAAAGATAATACTTTGTTACCGAATAACAAGCGTTTTTGAAGAAATATACCTGCTTGTGCACTTCGATTTGGAAAGTATGGTTTAACTCCTTAATAATATCTGAAACTTCTGTACTTAACAGATAATATATATATGTATAGTCATAAAAAGAGAAAAAATTCTATATATCAAGAATGAAACTTTGACTATATTAACTTGATTTAATTTATAGCAAACAGTTCGAATAAATATAAATAAAGCGGAATCAGCAACAAGCCTTTGGGGGTCATTAGTGTGTGGGGATTATACCCCTCGTTCTCTCTTTGTTGCAAATGCATTCGTTGAGCAATAATTCAGCACACGCATGCGCTAAAATTAAGTCAGCAACTCTAATTGAACGTATATTCTTTGGTCGTATTCTTGATCATGGATGACTTCCTCAGAACTGTCTCTTCGGGCTTTTGCTGATTCCGTATGTTCATCTTATTCGTATGGAGAATGGTATTCTTTTTTAGATAACAAATCAGATAAGTCACATTTTTTATCCCAGTTAAAGAACCATCTCTTCGTTTTGTTATAAATATTCAATTTATTATACGCTGTGTTTTCTTTATATCCACACGCTTCCATTAATATATCCTTTCTTTCACTCTTCGTGAAAAAAGGGCAGACTAAAGCGTCAAAGAAAAGCATTGTAGTGTCTGCATGCCACATCGAATTTTCTTCTTTAACTCGATGTTTGATTTCTTCTAAAATATTAATTCTAATATCATTATAGTTTGTATCCCCACCAATAATATATAATAGAGTACATATCTGAAAATAGTTTTGATGCTTGTATTCCGTTATACAGCCCTCAGTAATATTGAAGAGTCTAACCAATTGTGTTCGTGGTATTGGTGTTTTCATTATATGACTGAGACACAGTATCAAATTAAGTACTTCGAGATTGGTTTCGTTACTTTTTCTATTAACCTCGTAAATATCCAAACAGCGTTTTACTTCACGATATATTCTATTTTCCAGTTCTGGCAATATAGTTTTGTCAATACATTTTTCTGCCCATACATGCAGTTCGTTCAAAATACGGCATAGTTTTATGGAAGCAGAAGTATTCATATCCAAAGAGAATACATAAAAAGTGATTTCAAGATACATCAAAGGTAGTTTAGAAGTTGCATTAATAGCACTTTCCTTCTTCGATTCTTCACATAGTTGTGAGATGAGTAATGCAAGAAAATATCTATTCAATATACCATACTTCTGATTATATCTAAACGTAATCGAACGAAATTTGTTTACGACGGATGAAAAGGTGCTCATCTCATTCTTTACAATATGCTTGTATTTATGATTTTCATCCTTCATTAACCAGTGTTCGGAAATATTGGATATTAGTTCGTTAATTTCTCGTTTTGCAACAGATACATTTGAAACGAAAGGTCGCTCCAAAAATTCAAGTTTACTCTCGTTAATATAAAGCTTATAGAACTGGAATTCTTCTTTATAGACATCAAGTATTAAGCGCAGTATTTCTTCGCTATTTGCGTAAATATAATGGTCATCAATATATCTTCTGATTTCATAATCACGACCGAGTTTTAAAGAATATGGCTCTTGCTTAAGGCGGTTGAGCACATTGACATCAATACGTTGCAAGATAATTTCTGCGAATATTCGAGAAATCTCTGGACCGACAATTATCCCATTCGTTTCATTGTAGTTTGTATGCTGCATAAGGGTATCAAAAGCATTTTCAAAGGTTGGTTTGCCTATTTGAGCCTTAGCTTGTTCCTTGCCCTTAACAGCCCATGTTATAGTATGAGTATATATGTGATAGAAGCAACTGGCAATATCCATCTTCATCAGATTGGTGTACTTTTGTTCCAAACGAAGATAATCGCCACTGGTAAAGAACTTATACATCATATCGTAACGCTTATAACTGAAATACGAACGGTATCGTTTCTCCACTTCATCATCTAAAATTTCTATGCGGTTCTGTTGTTCCGGAGCATCCATAGTTTCCGTTTCGTCAGTCTTGAATATACATTTGGCACACTCTGATATGTATCGAAGAGAAAAGGGACTATTACTACAAAGTGAAAGCATATAGCTATCATGAGATTTATAAAACTCAGCGCATTGCAATTGAGTAACAGGATGCATTAAACTAAGTTTACGGCTCTTGTCTCCACCATATTTACGGACAGAGTAATCGAAAGGAATTGTCCATTCATTTAGTTTTCCCCGGAAGGTCTCATTGAATATATTTTGCAAATCTTCATCTTGCATATTGAGATAGAAGCCTTCGTTGTCAAGCATCAAAGGAAGTTCATATGGCAAGACTTCAGTTAGAAGAACTCTGTATGTGTTATTTAGATTTATATCCTTACTCATCGCCAACAATTAGTTATATCTGCAATCATTGCAGAAGTAAAGTAATGTCTTACATGTCTTTCAAAACCAAAAACAAAAGAATATTTGGATAGTTCCTTTTGCTGGATAACAGTCATCTGTATTTTCAACCTTGTTCCTAAGCGTCCCGTTCTGCAATGCAACAATCTCTGGTAGTACTTATCAAGTTCATATAATGAAGTTTTGGAGGTTATCATATTATAATTAAAGTAGATTCCAATTCTGATTGGTAATAAAGTAGAGGGATTATAGATTGTGAAGTTGCCTGTAAGAAATTTTATTCTGTTCTTTAGTTTGTCGAAGTCCCCATCTTTGGCAAAGCGCACAAAACTCTTGGTTATGCGAGTCTTTATGATATTCACTTTCTTATCAGCTATGGTTATTTCTATAATATTCTTTTCTTTGGGAAAAAATGTATAACCAAGATAGGTAAGGTTTAAAATCTTCTGTTGGTTATCCCACTTATATGACTTAGATTCATTAAGTTGTAGCCCTATATTACTCAATAACTTAGGAATCTTTATCCAAATATTTTCTTGCGAAATTTTACTGCTGCAAAATATTATGATATCATCAACAAATCGTGCATAGTAGAATACACCTTCCATTCTGCGAATCTCCAAATCAAAATACTTCATATAAAGTTCTGACATCACAGAACTTATACTCAATCCACGAGGTAATCCTTTCTTTTCGGAAATACTTGGATTAGCAAAAAGATTTTTGAGAAGACTGATAGACTGATAATTCAAGCGTCCATCTTCTTGGAAACGCTCCATAAGTAGGCTGCGTTCAATGGATTCATAAAAATTTCGTATATCAAGACGAATAATCCACTTATGAGACCCATCTATCAATAACGAAACCATCTGTTTCACGATTAGGTTGCGATTAGACTGACCAATTCCATATATGCGCTTGATATTTTTATATAGCTTACGCAAAATCAAATTTTGACAAAGGGAATCCAAAGAACCTTTGGGATGGTTATTGAGGAATAAGTCCCGCCAGGCTTTTATTGCGAACTGGTATGTACCATCATTTATGCTATTGCCAAGGAGTAAATCCACCTTCTCAGCAAAATCGTCCTTATTTAATCCACTATTCCTACGTTCACTTTGCGTAGTACAGGAGTATAAGTTATATGGTGAGAATAATTGTGAATACATTTGTCCTTCATTTGATTAGCAACGAAATGTGATAATATTACTCATTTACACCCCAGACATCATGTTTCAGAACACTTGTCAGTTCTTTGTGGAGAAAGGAAGTTCTACGATACGTTGAGTATCGATAAAATATATGACATTTATAATGCTTCTTGACTTCCATCTTTCTGCAATATCTATTGAATCATCAATGATGATCTCTTTATTTTTGCAAAGCTAACATATTTACTTCACATAAAGTATATTTTACAGAAATATTTTTTAATTATTATACCTTTTTAGTGCAATGCTCTACGAAGCACCTAAGATAGAGGTAAACCTACTTTTGTTTTACAAAACATAATCAGAGAATCCACTCAAAACAACATTTGATAATTGGTATAAAGAATGTCACCTGAGTTACTGAACTTCTACTCTTATAGTTATAGCCCTCTTCCTCGTCTTTTCTTTCTGTTGGCTTGATTTCTGAGTCTGCGCTGCCACGCTGTTTCGACATAGTCATCGCCCTTTACAGTTGGTGTAATCAAATCGCCCAACCCTTCCATCACATCATCGGCTGCGCTAACGATGGCGTCTGCCACTGCACCAATGGGATTCTGTACTTGTGAGGTGTCATTTTCTCGTGAGATAGAGGAACGGCTTGGAGGTACGAGTTGATAACCAGTATCAGGGCGTTCTTTCCTTTCTGTCGGCTCTTGTACTGTTAGATGTGGTTTCCTTGATTCTTCCTTGTTGGTTGTTTCAAAGTTCTTCTGCAAGGAACGGTAGCCGAACTCCCTATCGATTTCGGAAGCTTTGAATGTCTGTCCACAGTAGGAGAACTTCAAACCATAGACTTTTCCCTGTTTGTTCTTCATGCGCTCTATGATAATGTTGTTCTTATTCAGTTCATAGAGGAACATGGAGTGTCCCGTGATACCTGTACCTTTGCATTTTTCAAGTAGGGCATAGCAAATCTTCTGCACCTGCTGCTTTGTCTGTTCTCTCGTTAGATTGGCTTTTGACTTTTGGTGTTTCCTTTCCGCCTTGACCTCCTTTGCGATAGTCAAGTTTTTCTCTCTGCTTATTTCCTCCGCCACTTTTGCTGCCCTATTGCTCACAAAGGTAGTATCATAGACCTCTCCATAAAGACTGATACGGTTGGCAATGATGTGAATGTGTCTATTATCGGTGTCCTTGTGCGTTACCGCCACCCATTGGTGGTTGTCAAGTCCCATTCGCTTGGCAAACAGATGGGCTATCCCCATAAGCTCGGATACAGGCAATCTTTTCTCGTCTTGTGGTGCGATACCGATTTCAATGCGGAGGAACTTATTCTTGCACCGTGTGTTGTAATCGCTGACCACTTTCATTTCTTCATAGATAGTCTTTGGTTCCCTGCTGCAAAGGTTGTGGAAGGCAAGCCGACTGCCGAGTTTACCCTCTCTGAAAATATAGTCTAAAGCCGTGCTGCCATGCGATATCGCCTTACACTTTCCTATCATTTCTTCTCATATTTAAGACCTTATATATCTCATCATCCACTCGAAAATGAGGGTCGTAGAATCTCTTAAATGCCTCTTTTGCACATAGGGAAAGGTTCTTTGTGATATGTACCCACCTCTCATCCTTAACCTTGATAAGGTTAGAAACCTGCCCATAGAACCGTCCTGTATGCTGAAGTATACAAATGGCTTCCCTCTCATTTTCTGTCATCTTAGGAACGGCTGCCACCTCTCCATTTAGGAGCATTTCACGGCAGTAATCCGAGAACTTCCGCCCAGCGCTTTCCGCCTTTGACTTAATACGTTGCTTTTCCTCTGAGGTACATCTTACCTTGATGAACTCTGTTTTATTCATCTTCTGCTCTTCCTTATTCTGTTGCTGCCATTTGGCAGTCTTTTTATTATATCTGTTCATATAAGCTTCTTTGAAAGTTAATCATTATAGATGATTCATTGTCTCTTAATTCTTGAATGCTACCCGATGAGAACGGAGTGATTACGGTCTTATCTCCCCGATAGTCTGACAAGGGGAGCAAGAGCAGTTTGTGGGTACAAACTGACGTCTTGCAATGTCAGTTAACGAAACGTTTACGCACAAGGCGTTTTGCAGTCGAAAAGTGAATGCTGTGCATTCCATGCCTGACTGCGTTCGTGATACTCCCACCGTTCTGTATGTTCAGTAAATATTCAATAGTGAATTCTATTAAAAAGAGGTGAGAATGGTTAGTGAAAAGGTTGTCCCTTTTCCTGCCCCCCTCGCCCCCTTCCACTCTGTTTACAGTCTTCTCCATTTCTCTATGTCCTCACCGTATTCCTCCAGATGTAGGCGCACGATGTTCTCCACGAAACTTGAAAGGTTGCTGCCCCTGTCGCCCAGCCTGCGCACGATGAAGTCGGCACGCTCCTGTGTCCCCCTGCTCAGATAGACCGCCTTTCGGTCACTCAACTTGGTCGGCACAAGGTAGGCTTGCTTGTAGGCTTCGAGCGTTTCCTTTCTCATCTTGGCACTGATGCGCCTTTGAACGGTTGCGTTCTCCGATTTCTGTGCAGGTTCAGAGTGCGCGGTATTCTCTATGTCCTGCTTGTTTGGGTCTTGAAAAGTTCTGGCTCTCCTTGCCCGAAGTTCGGCAATGAGATATTCAGACGAACCTTCAATTTGGTTGAGTCCTAAATATTGCTTGGTGGAATGGATTGTATTCTCCATTCCCTCGTTACTGACTTTTTTCTTTTCCATTTCTTTATCTCATTTTATGTTTGACTTGTTTTGATTTTCTGTTTTGATTTTGCTCCGTAACCGACATCCGTGTCCGTTCCTGCACTTTCTGCTGCTCCTGTTTACGCATACGACTGACATGAAACTCGTTGGGGTCTTTGAAGCCTTTGTAATGTACGGACATATCCTCCACCTTGAAACCTGCCCTTACAAATTCTTGCACGGTTCTCTGTCCTGCTTCATCATTGTCAAGGAAGGCACAGATATGGGTCAGATATCGGTCGTTCAGATAACGGACTGTTCTCGCCAAATTACTCACGGAGTTCATCACAAGGCAGTGGTTGGCTACCTCTTCTTTCATTGAAAGAAAGGACAGAAAGTCCATAAATCCCTCAAATACATAGACAGGATGTGTCTTGTTTGTTGTGTGTTCTGATTGTCTGTCTGTGAGTATAGGAGTAATGTCTTTCGGTGCGGTTGTTCCTTTGAACGAACCGTTATCCCGAAGTTCATACCCTCCTGATAGATTGGCAAAGGCAATGGCTTGATAGCACCTGCCCCTTACCTCATAGCTGATACATTTGAGGAATGGCTCTGCATTTTCCAAGTTGATACAGCGCACCTTTGTAAGGTACTCCTGCAAATGTGGCGGCAGGGTGTCTGATATACTTATCAGTTTCCTTGCCCCATTTGCAGCCATTGAAGGTTGGAAATTGTTTGGTGCGAAGTCGTTGCGAGAACTATATGCAGTATCATCGGGAGCGTTCCGTCCCAAATGACGGATGGCTGCCGATAGCGTGCAGCCCTCCAATCGCATACAGAGGTCGATAATACTTCCGCCCCTGCCTTCGGCATAGTCTATCCAGAGGTTCTTCTCTGTGTCCACCTTGAAGCTCGGATGTATTTCTGCACGAAGCGGTGAACGATACAAGGCATAGGAAGATGTCAGTCTAATAGGCTTGATGCCTTTCCTTTCAAGATACTCCACAATGGGGTATCGCTTGATGAGTAATAAATCTTCTTCTTTCATTGTGATATGTTTTTTTGAATGATATTTGAATGGTACTTGAAAGATTTTCTCTTTTCCGAAGTTTTCCCTCCAAACTTTTTCATCTTTTTTCTTACTACATACTATTTTATTGTAAGTTGTTGATAATCAACACAGAATTGTAGTACATGACAATACTATACACCCTACTACATCAGACTACTACAACTGTCAAGCAAAGGACAGGGTAGTATCTTCCTTATCTTATACACATAGACAAGACTGCCACCGTCATGCCTCTTGCTCACTTTCTCAAAGCCAGCCCTTTTAAGGGCTTCTCCCATACGTTTGGAAGTCAGGGGCTGCCGTGTATAGATACCCAGATAGGTAAGGATTTCCGTAGTGGTCATATAGGAGCAGCGGGGATTATCATCAGTCGGTTTCTCGAAGCAGCGCAACAGAAGTTCCGTTTCTGCGGTCTGCACTTGGAAGTCCTCGCTCTCCCTGTATAGTTCCGTGATTTCATCATCGTCAAACCAATAGCGGAAACCTGCGTTTAGCAGGGCTTTGGCTTCCGTATAGACACTGTCCATAGATATACTCTTTGCCCTCTCAATGTCAATGGACAGCACTTCAAAGTGCAGAAGCCGTCTGCTGCCTGTCGGGTCTGTAAGGAAGTCGTTGCCGTTCACTGATGCCACAAAACTTGCCAAGTGGGAATATTCCTCGACATACTTGTCGTAGGGCATGCGGTACTTGACCATCGGGCAGGTGATAAGGTTCTTCAGTTCGTTCTCGTCATGTTTGTTGAGTGCTTTGAGCTGGTCGTCGATATTTACGATAAGATTCTGCCCGATATAGGTGAGCGTGTCCTTCTCCTGCGGATAGATCTTTCCCGTGTAGCTGTAACCGTGCAGGGCAGGCGGATAGAGCAAGTCCAAGAATGTAGTCTTGAACTTTCCCTGCTCGGCTGTCAGCACGAGGCAGGTGTGGTTACGGCACTCACGGTCGTCCATTGCGTTTGCAACCACTGCCACGAGCCATTTGGTGAGGTACGGTAGCCACTTGTCGGCGTTGTGCACGATGACGCAACTTGCTAGTCCGGGAATGGCTTTCAGTGAAAAGGAAGAAACATCATTACTACTTTCATTATCACTGCGACAGTCTTTGTTTCTACTGTTGTTACAACCAATATCTATCAAGGGCAGTTGCTTGAAATACTCCTGTATGGGGTTGATGCGTGGAGAGAAACTGCTCTCGATGATGGAGTACAGGTTATCCGATGAGGTTATTATCCCGATGTCATTGTCTATCTCCCTGCGGAGCGTATTGATTTCATAGCGACCCACCTTTGAGAAGTGAGCATCATTCTTGCTACGATATTCGGTTCTTCCCAATACCGTATTGTATCTGAACTCGTAGTGAGTGGAAAGATAGGCTTCTATCTCCGAGTTCTTGGAAAACTTCCTTCTTGTATGAAGTTCGCTGTTTCCGCCCTCAGATTTGCCTTTATCTGCATTCTTTTTCATTATATGCTTAGTCTGGTTTCCGAGAGTGAAGTTATCAAAAGAATGTGAAAGTTCCATGCATTCGGAGAGTGCTTGCATAATGTTGCGCTCATTGACAATGAATTTCTCACGGATTTCTGACAGGAAACTGTCGGAAAGCATGGATTTAAGCCCCGAACAAGAGGACAAGTGCGTAAATGATGCTGGAAAGGTAGGTGCTTATTTGTTACAATCTGCATCGTATTGCATCAGCTAAAACGGATATGATAAAATGGAGTATGGAGGAAAAGAAAGAGAGCGACAATCCTTTTGTCCTTTCCTTGTTTTTCCCAGCATTTCCCTGCTGTTCCCTCGTGCTTTGAAGTATGGCAAACACTCCCTACTTTTGCAGGCAGAAACGTGCGGTGAAACGCAAGACGGACAAAGGTTTTATTAAACCAATAAGAAAGAATTACAAACAAAATAACAATAGAACTATGGGATATTTATCATTACAGAATCTACATGGGCAAAGCTGAGAAACGAGATACTCAGCCTTGCCGAAACCTGCCACAAGGCTTTCGGAGAACAGAGTGAGCATACCGATTGGCTGCACAATGGTGATGTGTGCAAGCTGCTCAACATCAGTAAGCGAACCTTGCAGCACTACCGTGATACGGGTGTCTTGCCCTTTGCCCAAATAGGGCATAAGTGCTATTACAAGCGTGAGGACGTGGAGCAGTTGCTTCAAACCAAATCGGAGAAATCAAAAACGGAAAAATAAAATAAACACGTAGATTATGGAACAGGTAAGAGATTTGAATATGGAAGCGGACGATATGCAGGTAGTGCTGTCTGCTATCAGTGGAGTAAGCAAGAGAATTAAGGAAGTGGCACAGACACACAAACCGCTGTTTGGCGGTGAGCACTTTCTCACGGGTAAGGAAGTATGCGAGCGGCTGTATATCAGCCCCCGCACCTTGCAGGACTATAGGGACAAGAAGATTATCCCCTACACGCAGTTTGCAGGGAAGATTCTCTATAAGGAGTCGGATTTAGAGAGAATACTAAAAAAATAGCTACAGGGAAAAAGATAAAATGAGGTTGTAATATTGACAATACTACATGGCACTTGATCTGATATATACCAGCCCAAGTGCCATATTTTGAATAGATACCTACATCTTTAATTCTCTGGTAAACCTATTTCTGGATTAAATTTTACAGAGACTTTTCTATTCTGAACAATATTTACTTGTCCATTATATGCAATATTAGATTCATCATATTTCATATTTGGTCTAGCATAGTACACCTTTAGTTTATAATGACCAGGAGGCAATTTGCTCATCTTAAAACGAACATCGTATTTGCAAATACAATCGGCTAGTGCATCAAGGATATTATGGTACACGACAAGGATAATTTGATTATCTTGATTAGCAATATTCACATAAATATTTTTTACGGCACAGTTAGCTTTCACATCTTCCAACATACATTGGGCAACACCGTCTTTATCCAACTCTATACCTAATATTGCTGGCATAGCATTATTTTCTGCATAGAAATCAGGGCGTGTTTCTGTTGGAGAGATACTTAACTTGCAAGTAGAATTTGCTACATCATAAACTTTTAATGAATCAAGGGCAACATTCTCTGTTGAACATGCAGACAGTCCAATGATGTACAGAAGACTATAAAATATTTTTTTCATAATTACATGGATTTAGTATGTTATTATTTATATAGACGTGATTTTCTATTATTTCTTGCTTGTGTATTTATGTATTTCTGTCATTAACGAATAAACATGATTAACACTTTCCAAGCCCAAAGCATAATTAGCCTCATGTTTGTTTTCAATCATGTCGGCAAAAGTCTTGATTTCAGAGAAGAAGCCTTGTGAAACGATTTGGTTATTTCCAATAGTTGGGACAAAGTTGTTTCTTCCGTAGAGACAAATTGTTGCTCCATTGTTTGGAAAGACTTTCTCCAACGGAATCCCTAACACCGCAGAGCGTCTCGGCATGAAATCAAGTCGTTCCATTTTTTCCAACACATAAAGTCCTTTATCTGTACTGATATTTAGCTGCTCCTGTGCTTCTTGCCAAGAGTAATCTGTTGATAGTTCCAACATTCCTACTATATCTTGGTGTTCTAATATAAGGAATAAGGTCTGTCCACCATCTCTACTGCGAATAACATCTAGACTTTTTATCTTTGCCTCTCCAAAAAGGAATGTTGCGTAGTCAAGAGGATGGATGAATAGGTTAAGCAAAGAATCGCCTTCAGGATATAATCCAGTCAGATAGCTATAATAGTAATGTCGTTTGCTATCACCTTTCAATCGCTTTTTCAGAATTTGAGTGGCAGGGGCAAAACGTCTTTGCAGTCCGACAACGATATGTTGTGAGCCATATAGTTTGACTGTATCGGTCAAAGCCTTTAGTTCTCTTTTATCCTCACAGGGTGGTTTCTCTATAAATAAGGATTTACCTGCTTTTATAACTTCGGTTGCAATCTGGAAATGTGAATGTGGATTAGCTGCCACGAAGACTCCCGAAATAGTATCATCAAGCAGGATGTCCTGTAAAGAAGTTGTACCTTTGACTCCTTTGTACTTTTGAGAAATCAGTTCAGCTTTCTTTTCAGAGGTACAGCAGATATATTTCAGTGGCAGCTGAAGATACTGTATAACGGGTAGCAGGTTGTTTGCACAATGATTGCCAAACCCCACAAGAGCATACTGCTGTGTGTAGGTATATTGCAGTTCTTTTATGCTGCGTATGCGCCTATATCTGTCTATAATGTTATCTAAATATCCCATTTTAGCTATGCTTTTATTTGCTTGAAATGTTTCTTATAGGTGGTTTGCCTGTTGCTGGTCCATTGATACTTCCCATAAAACAACTCTATCAGCCGTTTGGGGATTATTCTTTCTAAATTTCTCAACAGGATAATATCGTATTTACGATGATAGTTAATCCAGCATTGATTACACGCTTTAGAGTATTGACACTGGACTTCGCAGCTCTCCTTTGAGTTGAATATCTCGTCAAGTGTGTTCTCATGGATATTGCCTAATATCACATCCAGGTTTTGGCACAAGGGAACGTCTCCATTAGAATGGATGACCAATTCACTGAAAATACTATGACACCGCAGTCTCAGTCTATTATTCTTCCACTCGTCATACAAAGCTACAAAGTCAAAGTTCTCATATGTTTGATGTATGGAAGAGGGTATCTGGCTGATGAAATCAGCATCATTGGATTCCATTAAATCTTTGGTTGTGTCAAAGAATGACATTGTGCTGTAAATGCCAATACGTACATCAATGTTATATTGTTTGGCACAATCTATGACATGCCCCATATCCTCAAACGAGTTCCATGGAGAAAGACAGAACATCAGGGAGACAGGCACGATGTCTTTACATGTTTCTATAACCTTAATCACCTTGTCATACCCATCTCTCCCACGCATATAGCGATAGGTTTCTCTATCGCCGTCAAGTGATATGTATAGATGCTTGGGATGATGATTTTTTACGGCAGATATTACCTTGTTTGCAGCAAGGCAGTTGGACAGCAATGTATAGTTTGGGTGGTTAGTATCAAACCATCCTAATATCTTGTCTGCTTCGGGATGGAGGATAAACTCACCTCCTTCCAAACCGACCATCGTGCGTTTAGTTACACATTTGCTGTCCATTATTTTGATGATGTCATCTAAGCTGAGATTTTCTATAGGTTTCTTCCAAATGGAACAGTGCTTGCAACGAGACTGACAGCTTGTTGTGGAATATATCATCAAGGATGTGAGTTCCTTGTGCTGTCTGCGTACTACATTATTGACAAATACAATTCCATTGTGGATGTAGTCATAAATACTGTACATTCTTTCTTTTGAGTTTTGTCTTTTATTGTTAAGAGTAGAAAACTACTAAAAGACTGCACTGTATTCATGACTTTTTATTTACTCATTATCTCCATTTACCAAGTAAGCCGCAATCCGAATGGTACCGTTATGATGAACGGATGCTCTGTGCGGTAAGTCTCAAGGTTACTGCTATTTCTGAAGTAGTAGAACATGTTTGGTTCCAGATACAGACTGAAAGGCTTGAATAGCTTGTACTGCACACCGACACCTAAGTTTACAGACCACTGATAACGTGGCTTGATGTCCCTCTTCAACGTGTACGACGAGTCGGCTGTTATGATGTACTTCTTTTCAAGCGAACTGTGGACAGGCATTTCAAATGCCATACCACCTGTCATATATGCATTGAGCCGTCCTTTTGACCATACTTGATAGGTCAGTCTCAATGGTATGCCAACATAATCTATTTTCTGGGTTTTCACCAGTCTTGCCTTGTTATACTCGCTTTCAAATTCAGATTTTAGTCTGGTGTAAGTTATACCTGTACCGAAAGTCCATTTTGGACTTAATTGCTTATTAATGGAAAGACCAAAGGTCCTAGGGCGACAATGATGTGCGATCTCCCCCAATGAACCGTTGTCATCTGTTGGATGTTCACGCAGTATCAAGGACATTCTCGCTCTCTCGACAGAATCCATCAAAGCATTATTCCGGGCATAATAATCCTCTAAATCAGCCCAAGTGTAAAGTTTGGCTGTCGCACCACCGTTGGCGTAATCTACAAGTGACAGATAATCCAAATTCGACACGGCTCCATTTGCACCGGCATTGGATGAATAACCAAAATTGAATGTCCACGGATATTTCTTCTTATTGCAGGCGTTGAAGTTCATTCTTTCATTCAATGCTATCATCTTATCTTGTGGTGTCTGTGGAATGCAGTATAAAGAATCGTTAGTTCCGATACCTATAGCCAAATGTTTTTGCAGGGAATCCACATTAAAGGGTAATGCTCGTTGTTCCGTTATAGCACTGTCTGTTGATACTTGCAAAGCAATATTTCCTTCAGGGACAATCTCACTGGCAGAACCTCTTCCTGCATTACTGGCGGTACTTGGCGAGGTAGAATATCTTGACTCTTCTTTCTTCAGAGTTCCTAATCCTTTTTGAACATATTTTGATTGACTCTTATGAGTGTTTGTAGCAGTAGATCCGTTATCGGAAATCTCAACAGTTTTATCTCTCGTAGCAATATATATATAAACTGGTATAAGAATTGGAAGCAAGAAGAGCATCCAATAGTTAATCAACATTGCACGCAATGTTTTCTTTGCCCTGAACAACTGGGAAGAAGAACTGTGCGGATTGATGCCGAGCTGTTTTCCTATCTCCTTGTGGGAAAGACCTTCTAAGACTGAGAGCTTGAAAACTTCACGATTCCCTTCTGGTAAGGACTCTATCGCTGACAACAATAGTCCGAACTCTATCTTTTTCTGTTCCTCACATGCTGCTTCCTGAATTTCTATATTCAAGCAAGATAATGGTATGGCTTCTTTTTCTGTGTTTTGGAGATATTTTAAGGATAGATTTCTTACGATTGTTATCATCCAACCTTCCAATTTTGATTCATCTTTCAAATCTTGGATAGACATGAAGATTATAATAAATGCATCATGCAAAATATCGTGAGCCGAATTATCATCTTTTACATAATGCCGACATACGCCTAAAAGTCTATTAGCGTATGTCGTATAGAGTTCTCCCAGGGCTTCCTTATCCCCATTTTTACAAGCGTCAATCTGTATCATATTATTTTAAGCAAAGGAACATCTCCTTTTTATTAAAAGGAGTCTGTTTGCTCTAAAAGACTGCACTTATTTTTATTGGTCTTCTTTATTTTAACCTTTAATAACTTTAAAAGGAATATGCAGACATATTATGCTACTTCGAAAATCACCTTACAAAGATACGAATATAATAACAAATAGTATGCTTTTATTGAAAGATTATAAAAAGAAGTAATATGTAGTTTTTAAGTAGTAGAAAGAAAATCCTCTTACATACTACAGTATTTCTTTTCTTTCACTATTTTACTCCTTAGTGTAGTTATGTAGTAAGATGTAATCAGTGAAAGAAAAAAGAAATAGTAATCAGTTATCTGTATTGCCAAACAAAAATATCGGTATTATTACGAATGCAGTATTCTGCAATTCCTGACAGATATGCTTTCTGAACAAATGAGCTTCCGTGCTGTCTAACATAAAGGACAGAACGATGATGATAGGAAGTGGATATAGCGGTGCATAGCCTTTGAACTGTCCATTGATAACGATTTTCTCCTCTCCTGCACTCCTTTCACCGGGATGCAGGTTTGAGGATTTTATTATTGTTTGCAACCTATAGTTGAGTTTTCTCCACGTTACACTGAAGAATTTCACGAGTTCACTCTCTGTCATGGCAATCTTCCCGTTTCCCTTGCGGATAACCTGCATATTGCAGTCCCAATCAAAATAACTACGCAGACTATTTGGGCCTGTCTTTCCTTGGCAGTTATTGTTCGCATTCATACTGTTTCCTCCTTTCTACCATTTGATTTGACAACAAGCGGAATTGTCTTTGTGTCTGTTGCTGCTTCCATATTTACATTTGTGGTATTTTTGTCCTTTGCTTTGTACTTGTCTATGAGCCTGTCCATATCTTCAGAAATCTTGCTGTCTGTCACCTGCGCATATACTTGAGTACTTGATATGGAGGCATGTCCCATCATCTTGGCAATGCTCTCACTGGGAATACCTGCGCTAAGAGTCATCGTGCCGAAAGTGTGGCGAGCCATGTGGAACGACAATCTCTCCCTAATGCCACAAGCCTTGCCCACGATACTCAATTTGACATCTATCACGCTACGGCTGCAATGAGGTTGGAAGATAAGGCTATTGCCTTTTTCTTTCACCGTCTGCAGTTCTTCGTTTCTTTCCTGCTCGTTCCAGCAATGGCTGATGATGGCTTCAGCTACGGGATGCAGTGGTACGATGAACTCGACCTTTGTCTTTTGGCGTTCCTTGCGGATATACTTCCTCCCGTCTGCTGCCGTTTGAATATGCTTATATAGCAAGTACTCCATATCGGCGATTGCCAGTCCTGTAAAACAGGAAAAGACGAACATCAGCCTTGCCTGTTCCGCTTCCCTGTCATTCATTGTCATTACCATGAGCTTGGCGACGTCGCTCTTCTGCAGGAAGCGTATCTTCTTTTCCTCCTTCTCATACTTGGCATTCTCAAATGGGTTGCAGCGGATAATCCTTTGACTGACTGCACGGAACATCAGCCTGCTCAGCCAGCAGAGATAGTTGTTGATAGTCGTTCCTTTCAATCCACGCTTTTTGAGAAAGAAACGGTATTCCTCAAACAAGTCCTCCGTAATGGTGGAAATGGGTATGTCCTGCACCCCTTTATCTTTCACAAACTCACGGAGAATTCTGTCAGAATGGAATAGGTTTAGATAAGTTCCCTCCGCTCTTGACCTGCCCACACTCTCCTTGACGGCTTGCAGCTCCGCCCCGCTCATGGCAAGGAGCGTGGTCGGATTCTCTGTTATGCCTTGCAGGTGGTATTTGATGAGTTCCACGCTTACCACCCCGTCCCTTGTCAGTATATCCTGATAGGTCTTTTCCACAAGTTCCCTGAACTCATGGAGTCTTTGATTGGTCTTTCTGTCAGTTGTCAAGCTCTGCTTCGTATTCCACTCGGAGGGCTTACACTCTTCGCCTGTAGTAATAGCTGAGTTTTTCCCGTCTATGGTGATACGGCAGAGAATGACTGTCTTTCCGTCTGCCTTTGTCTTCTGTCTGTTGATATAGAACAGTATCTTGAATGTACTTCTCATAATGGTTGTCTTTTATATGGTTAAACGTAAATCTTCGGTGAAAGAGAGGAAACGGTCGAACTCCTCAAAAAGTTTCTGTGGTGTTACCTTTGCATAGCGTTCGGTCATGCTTATGTTGGAATGTCCCAGCATCTTGCTCACCGTCTCGATGGGCACGCCCTGTTCAAGTGTGATGAGCGTTGCAAAGGTGTGCCTTGCGGTATGCGTGGTAAATGGAAACGATATGCCTGCACGAAGCCGCAGGGCTTTCAAACAGGTCTGATAGTTCTTATACTTGATATAGGGAAGCAGCGTTTCCCTTTCATCGCTACGGTACTTCGCTATTAGCCTAACGGCTTCGGGCAGCAGCTTGATACGGCATAGCACACCTGTCTTCTGGCGGTTGAACTTCAGCCACAGACTGCCCTCGTCATCACGGACAAGATGGGATTTGTTCAGTTCCATCAAGTCGCAATAGGATGCACCTGTATAACAGGCAAAGAGAAAAATGTCCCTTGCCGTTTCCATTTCCTCCTCCAAATCATCAAATCGGATAGCCTTTAACTTGTCCAATGCTTCCCTGTCAAGTGCCTTGGGCTATTTCTTGTCGCCCTTGCTGATTTTGGCTTTGTCAAACAGTAGTGTGTCTGCCAATCCCTCACGGTATGCCTGTCTGCACACCGTCTTCAAATGCGTGGCTACATTATAGAACGTGCTTTCCTGAAAACCACACTCACCTAAGAAATAGTGCCGGAACTCATGGATAAAAGCCTCTGTAAGTTGCGAGAATGCCAAGTCCGAAACCTTGTACTTCTGTTGGATAAACTTCTGTAAGTGTATGCGGGTGGAGTGGTAGCCGTATATGGCTCCTTCCTTGATGTCTATACCTATATGGTTCTCTTTTTCCTTGATGAGCATGTCCAGTCTTTCGATGAGCATGCACCGTGTCTGCACGCTGCCCTGAAACTGCTCCTTTATATCGGTTGCGTCAAATGAGCAACCTTTGGATAGCAAGGACTGATAAGCCGACTGAACGGACAGCAACAGGTTTTCCAACCTGCCGTTCACTTCCACCGCCTCACGGCTCTTGCCGTCCATACGGCTCTCACGCGGATTCCACAAATCGGGATTGCAGGATAACTTGCAACTGAACTGGGCAATGGAACACCCAATGGTTATCCGCCCCATAACCGGAGCTTTCCCAGACTTGTCAAGACCGCTCTTTTTGAGGTAGAGCAACACCTTCATTTTTTCGTGTTTCATACACTTTGATGTTTTGTGGCAAAATTACCAAAATCAAAGCGTTCCTCACTTATGCAGAAAACTGCCGACAGAAGCAACAGCCACACGAGCGAAAATAATTCAGTTACCGAATATTGCTTCATCGTTACCTGTGGCAAAATCGGGTAATGCTTTGGTAACTGAACTTCTGCCTAAATCTGCATATTGCTGCTCTTTGTGAAAGAGGCAGTTTTATGCAAACCGTTCCGTTTCATGCTCATTATCAGTCAGTTTACACCAGCTTCGATTTTTCTTCATTTTCAAGGATTAGTTGCGCTGTAAAAGCGGCTCTTTTGCATCGCAAAACCTACGCTTTCGCAACGTCAAATCGAAATTATCGTTTTCTATCAGAATTATCTTTACAAAATCGTATCGAAAACCTGTCATCAGCGTGGTGGATTTATGGCAAAATTGCGGGCATAATTTAAGCTTTTTCACACGTTTTTCCATAAAGCCGTTATTAGCCTGCTTATTATTTGCTACTTTAGCCGTTTTTTCGTACTTTTGCCCCAAATTAGCTTATTATGGGATTTTTCGGACTTTTCAATAAGAAGAAAAAAGAAGTACTCGACAAAGGTCTTGAGACTACGAAGCAAAGCGTATTCTCAAAGATAACACGTGCCGTAGCAGGCAAGTCGAAAGTAGACGATGAGGTTTTGGACAATTTGGAAGAAATCCTTATAACGTCAGACGTTGGTGTAGATACCACCGTGAAAATCATTCAGCGCATAGAGGAACGTATTGCACGCGACAAATACGTTTCAACATCGGAATTAAACACCGTTCTGAGGGCAGAAATTGCCACACTCTTAACCGAGAATAATACCGAGAATGCAGAGGATTGGGACTTGCCAACCGACCATAAACCATACGTTATACTCGTGGTTGGCGTGAACGGAGTGGGCAAAACCACCACCATCGGCAAATTGGCATACCAGTTCAAGAACGCAGGAAAGAAGGTCTACCTTGGTGCTGCCGACACCTTCCGTGCAGCTGCCGTAGAACAAATTCAGATTTGGGGCGACCGCGTAGGTGTGCCTGTCATTAAGCAACAGATGGGTTCCGACCCTGCCAGTGTGGCTTTCGACACCCTTCAGAGTGCGAAAGCGAACGGTGCCGACGTTGTTATCATCGACACGGCAGGCCGCTTGCACAACAAGGTAGGACTGATGAACGAGTTGAAAAAGATTAAGGACGTAATGAAAAAGATACTGCCCGAAGCTCCCGACGATGTTATGTTGGTGCTCGACGGCAGCACGGGGCAGAACGCTTTCGAGCAGGCTAAGCAGTTTGCATCGGTTACACAAATCACCTCGCTCGCCATTACCAAACTCGACGGAACCGCTAAAGGCGGCGTAGTTATCGGTATTAGCGACCAGCTGAAAGTGCCTGTGCGATACATTGGCTTAGGCGAGGGAATGGAAGACTTGCAACTATTTAATAAAGAACAGTTTGTAGATAGCTTGTTCAAGCAAGACTAAACCTCATTTCGCAACGTATTCAGGCAGAAGAAACAAGAACCCTAAGCGTGGGGATACAATTGAATGAAGAAGAATCAGATAGATATTATAACGATGGGGTGCTCGAAAAATCTTGTCGATTCCGAGCTACTGATGAAACAGTTTGAAGCCAATGGCTACGATTGTGTGCACGATTCGGAAACCCCAGAAGGCGAAATCGCCGTTATAAATACATGCGGTTTCATTGAAACGGCAAAGGAAGAGAGCATCAATACGATACTCGAATTCGTGAACAGAAAGGAGAATGGGCAGCTCAGACAACTTTACGTAATGGGCTGTCTGTCGCAAAGATACAAGGAAGAGTTGGAGAAAGAAATTCCAGAAGTAGACAAGTTCTACGGCAAATTCAACTTCAAGCAACTCATTACCGACCTCGGAAAGGCTGAAATACCGTCGTGCGACGGACGCCGCCACCTTACCACGCCACCGCATTATGCCTACATCAAGATAGCCGAAGGGTGCGACCGCCATTGCGCTTACTGCGCCATTCCGCTGATTACGGGCAAGCATCGCTCGCGAAAGATGGACGACATCTTGCAGGAAGTAGCCGAATTGGCAGCCGAAGGCGTGAAGGAATTTCAGGTTATCGAGCAGGAACTGACCTACTACGGTGTGGATTTAGACGGCAAGCACCACATTACCGAACTCATTTCGCGTATGGCTGACATACCCGGAGTGGAGTGGATAAGGTTGCATTACGCCTATCCTAACCAGTTTCCGTGGGACTTGCTTGACGTGATACGAGAGAAACCGCAGGTTTGCAAGTATCTTGACGTAGCCCTTCAGCACATTTCCGACAATATGTTATTGCGTATGCACCGCCACGTAACGAAGCAGGAAACAATGGATTTCATTCGCACCTTGCGTGAGAAAGTGCCAAGACTGCACATACGCACCACGCTTTTGGTGGGCTTCCCAGGCGAAACCGAAGAGGATTTCAACGAGTTGATGGAGTTTGTAAGGTGGGCACGGTTCGAGCGTATGGGCGCATTCGCCTACTCGCACGAAGAAGGAACATACAGTGCGCTGCACTATGAGGACGATGTACCGCAAGAAGTGAAGCAGCAAAGACTCGATAAGCTGATGGCATTGCAGCAGGAAATATCCGCAGAAATTGAAGCGGAGAAGATAGGACAGACGCTAAAAGTGATTATCGACCGCAAGGAAGGCGAATATTACATTGGCAGAAGCGAGTTCTGTTCGCCTGATGTAGACCCCGAAGTGCTGATAAAGGCGGATTCACCGCTCACCATTGGCAACTTCTATGATGTGAAAATAACCGCTGCCGATGAGTTTGACCTCTACGGCGATGTAGTAAACGGATAGAAATATCGCATAGTCGAGACAATACACTTTACGTTTTTAAAAAGCAAATAACCCAAAGATGAACAACAAGGAATTTATAACCGCATTGGCAAACAGGGTGGGTCGTTCGCAAGACGAGACACAAAAACTTGTGAAAACGGCTTTGCAAGCTATGGGCGACAACTTTGAATCGGGAGAGCCTGTATTAGTTTCGGGCTTCGGTTCGTTTGAAGTGAAGAAGCGACTCGAACGCATTATGACCAACCCCGCTACGGGATTGCGAATGCTTGTGCCACCAAAGTTGGTGTTAAACTTCCGTGCAACGGCATCGGTAAAGGAGAAACTGAAGAAAGGAGGGGCTGAATAATGGCTAAAACAGCGTTACAGCTTATTGCCGATGCAGTGGCAAAGAAGCATAAAATAACCGTGAAGGAGGCGGAAAAGTTCGTTTCTGCCATCTTCGATGTGGTGAACGAAGGGTTGAAAACCGATAAACTTGTAAAGGTAAAAGGGCTTGGCACGTTTAAGGTACAAGCCGTGAAGCCACGCGAAAGTGTGAATGTAAACACGGGCGAACGTGTGCTGATAGAGGGGCACGAAAAGGTTTCGTTCACCCCAGATGCTACGATGAAAGAGCTTGTAAACAAGCCTTTCGCACAGTTTGAAACGGTTGTATTGAACGATGGTGTGGATTTTGCCGACATAGAAAGCAAGTCGGACGATGAAGAAAAGGCTGAAAATACCGATGAAATTGTAGTTTCTGCTGAAGAAATTGTTGCTTCTGATGAGGAAAAGGCAGAAACGAAAGAAGAAATAACCGCCGAAATCATCGACGAAAAGCCTGCTGAGGAAGTGCCGCAGCCAACGGTTGAAATCCCGATGGTAGCTGTCGAGGCGAAAGAAGAGATAGCAAAAGAAAGGGAAGAAGAGCAGAAAGCGGCTGTTGAAGAAAAGGAAACAGTAGTCGAAGTAAAGGCAGAAGCTGTTGAAGAACAGCCAGAGCAAGTTGCCGAAGTGCCGAAAGTAAATGCCTTTCCTATCGAAAAGCCCAAGAAAATAAATTGGTTGCTGTGGTCTTCTGTAGCCTTTGCCGTAATAGCAGTTATGTATTTCTTCGGTTATAAGTTTGGAAAAGATGCCGCACTTCGCGACAACAAGATGGCTATCCGTACCCAAGCAGAGGACAGTTTAGCCGAAAAGACGAAGACAACAGCCAAGCAAACAGCAACCAATACAGGAAAAACGACTGCCAAGGCTGCACAGCAAGCGACTGACGAAGCCGAGAAGTATAAGAAAATGAGCAGCGACAAGCGTATTCGTTACGGTGCTTACGACATTGTCGGCATAGAGAAAACGGTGGTATTAAAGAAAGGTCAGACCATGCAATCGTACAGTCGTAGGGCACTTGGTCCCGACATGGTGGGCTATTTCCAAGTGTTGAACAATGCCACAACGATGTCTGCAGGCGACACTATGAAAGTTCCCAAAGTGGAACTCCGTCCACAATACCGCACAAAATAAATTGTCAAGAACATAGCAACGATTCGTTAAAGGCTATGAACGGTTCGTCAGGAGGTTATGAAAGAATAGCCGACCGCCGTTCATAGTGCAATCGTTTGACTTCATATAAGCTGTATTTATTCCACTTTCTTTCTACTAATATTGTCTGAAAGCAGTATCTTTGCAATGTAATAGTATTAGTAGTGATAAGTAAAGTTGATGATTGAGAATATCAAAGGCAATTAGTTAGTATAAAGGTTATAGGCTTTTTCCCCTTAACATACTTAATTAAGATTTGGTATTTAGTTTTTGATTAGTACGGCTAAACATTTTTATTGGTTTAGAGTAAGGCCCCATTTGCTGATAGAAGTAAGTGGGGCTTTTATTTTATAGGTACGTAAGTACTTCCTATAAGCACAACAATGGAACAATTGAAAATGAATGGATACAACCTATTTTACGAATGAAAAGAAGGGTATATAGCTGTAAATATTTTTCGCAAGTTTAACTGTCGCATAACTATCTTGCTATCAACGTTTTGCAAAACCTATTGTTTTGCATTCTAAAAGCGGCTGTTTTGCACGCTAAAAGCGTAGGTTTTGCATCGCAAAAGAGCCGCTTTCGCAATGCCAAATCGAAATTATGGTTTTTCCTACGAATTATTTTTACAGAACTAAAGCTGTTTTCAAGTTCTGTCTTAGAATTTCTAGAAAGTTCTAGTTTCCTAGATTTTCTAGATAACACTGCTGTCTCTTCGGTGTTAGGGGTGCGGTTTATCGCACCCCTACCTGCCACTACGCAGCATAAAATCTATGTATCTGCAATACTAAAGCAACTTTCAGCAACCATTCCAAGCAAGTTTTCTCAGCCTATATTCAGCAACAGGGAGGAATCAACTTTAAGAATCGGTTGCCGTTGAATATTTATTTCAGCAGCTTTTTCACTTCTACAAGCGCAGCAATCCAATTGGTGTCGAGCGAGAATTGAGTAGGGTAGTCCTCGCGATTGTAGTATGCCAAGATAATATCGTCGTTCTCGTCGCCATACAATGGGTTGTTTATGCTGGCTTCACGAAATATCTTCTTTATGCGGTTCCGCTCTCTTTCTGTTGTCGCCTTTGCGTAACTCTTCAAATAAAGGTTCACATAGTCGTACATATAGTAAGCCATTGAGTCCAACCGACTGTTCAAACGTGCGATTTCTTTAGCTGTTAGTTTTGTTTGGGGAGCAGAAAGTGCTTCCAAAGTCTTTGTTTTCAGATAGCCGATAGCGTCTACCTTGAACGATGCAATCTTACGTACTTCGGTGTCTTCTTTCTTGTCGGAAGCTACTTTATATGAGCTTCTGTAAATCTGTTCGTACACACGCTGTGGCTTTTGTGCATAAGTTGTGGCTGTGAATGCCAAGGCAGCGAGTGCCAAAGCTGTTTTCTTAAATCTAATCATTATACTTGAATTTTATTATTATCTTATTTCTTTAAATGCAAAAATACATATCTTTTTACGTAAAAACGAACGAAACGTTTAATTCTTGAAAATGTTGTATGTTATTTATTACTAATTACGTACTTACTTGTTGCTAATTCTTGACTTGTTTTTTACTGCGAAATCTTTCCACGACCCATAATGTTTGGCATCGGTTTCGGGGCGGTTCGATTGCAGGAAATGGCAATAGGCGGCTCCAAGAGCGTCGGTTGCGTCCATAAACTGCGGCATTTCGTTGTCTTGCAGGTGCAACAAACGCTGAAGCATTCCTGCAACTTGGTCTTTCGACGCTGCACCGTTGCCCGTTATAGCCATCTTTATCTTCAGCGGTGCATACTCGTGAATGGGAATATCGCGCTGTATGGCAGCTGCAATGGCTACCCCTTGAGCACGCCCTAACTTCAACATCGACTGGATATTCTTGCCAAAGAAGGGGGCTTCTATCGCCATTTCATCGGGCAAATACTCTTCGATGATGCCCGTAACACGCTCGAAAATCTTGCCCAATCGCAAATATACGTCTTTCTCTTTGCGCATATCAATAACGCCCATCACCACCATTTCGGCTTTGTTTCCTTGCGTTCGGATAACGCCATAGCCCATAACGTTGGTTCCAGGGTCGATGCCAAGGATTATTTTCGAGGGTCGTTGCTGCACCGTTGCCATACTTTTATCGGTCCATATAGGGGTTGTGTGCCAACTCGTAGCCTATTGTTGTCTGCTCTCCGTGCCCCGAATAAACAACTGTATTATCAGGAAGTTGCGATAATTCTCTCAAGCTGCTGATTAATTGAAACATACTGCCACCTTCAAAGTCGGTTCTTCCCACGCTGCCACGGAAGAGTGTGTCGCCCGTAAAGGCTATGTTCTCTTCTTTACAGTAGAACGTTACACCACCAGGAGTGTGTCCGGGGGTATTGATAATCGCAAGTTCGTGTTGCCCGAACTTTATCGTTTCGCCTGCCTTGAAAGTGTTTCCAACAGGTGGAAAGTCGTAGTTTAGCTGCATTCCGAACATATTTTGCGCCTGTTCTTTGAGCGAACGCAATGCTGGAGCGTCTTTTTCAGACACTTCGGGCAGCAAACCGAAAGCATCGTTTATGGTGTTTATGCCGAAGTTGTGGTCGAGATGAGCGTGTGTTGCCAACAAATGCACAGGCTTCAGATTATTCTCCTTGATGAAGTTTACAATTGTTTGGCGTTCCTCTTCATAGAAAGCACCGCAGTCAATGATGACGCATTCCAAGCTGTCGTCCCATAGAATGTAGGTGTTTTCTTCTATCATATTGAACACAAACCGCTTTACTTGTACCATATTTTTTAGTTTATTGAGTCTTCTTATTTACTTTAACGAACAACTATAAATACATTAAACACGAGGAACATATATCAAATTCTTTTCCTCGAACCACGCTTCCGTGAACCATTGCAATAGGTTTTCCACGATAGCAACCTTACTAAAGGGTTGCAACTCTTCGTTAAGGTTGCCTCCTTTCAGCACAATGACACCATTTTCGAGTGCATTGTGGTTGTCTTTTGCGATGTTCTTGCGCACTATTTTCATTAAATCGGGCAGCGGCATCACTGCTCTTGATACGATAAAGTCGAACTTTCCCTTCTCTTCCTCTCCACGTTTGTGTTGCGGAAGTACGTTTTCCAAGCCAATAGCGTTCGCCACTTCTGTTGCTACCTTTATCTTTTTGCCTGTGCCGTCAATCATTTTGAAGTTCGCATTAGGGAACATTATCGCCAAAGGAATACCTGGAAAGCCACCGCCAGTGCCGAAATCGAGTACGTTTGTGCCGTCCTTGAAACGTATGAACTTTGCAATGGCAAGCGAATGGAGCACGTGGTGCTCGTATAAATTGGTAATATCCTTGCGCGAAATAACATTTATCTTTGCATTCCAATCTACATATAGGTCGTACAAAGCTGCGAACTGCTCTCGCTGTCTCGCTGTTATCTCGGGAAAATATTTAGTTATAACGTCTATCATATCTGTTTCTTAATTAGTTATCTATCGTTACACGCACTTCTTTTGAGTTGATTTCGCCTGCCGAATACACAAAGGTTGTGGAGTCTTCGTGAAGTATGAAGTTGGCAGAAGGATAAAGCTTGATGCCCACAAAGTAACCTTTGCTTTGCGCTTGTGCCGCATTGTCGTCGTCCCAATCGTAGTTTTTCGCCATCTGTGCTATGATTTTCTTCGTCAGTGTTTCGTTATAATCGTCTCCAAAGGCTTCTTTCAGCGTTATCTGCCTGCCTGTTTTGGGGTCGATATTGAAGCACAGCGAATATTTCGTGGTGGTTTCGCCCGTTTTTATCGCAATGTCGGAGATATAAACTATGATGTTATCCCTGCTCGGAAGTATGCGCGTATCGATGTTGAGTGCCCAGTTGAGTTGGCTTTTCTCGTGTTCACGGTCTTTCAACCAGCGTGCCAACTCTATGTATTCTTTACCATAACGACGTACTAATTCCGAAATGACACGCTGTGGCGTAAGCCGTTCGAGGCTTGTAGCAAAGTAATTGGGCTGCAAAGTGCCCATACGCAGCAACGAATCGTTGGCTACGGCATACTCATTGCCTTTCAGAAAGGCATAGTTGATGTGTATTTTGCACGCTTCGTCTTTGCTGAAACTTATGGTTGTGTCCATTGTTACCTTATCAACAGGCACAGCCAACTGCGGTTTAGCTTTCTTTTCGGTGCAGCTTATTACGAAGAAACAAGCGGCAGCAACGACCGAAAGGCATATAAAACTCTTCTTTACCATATTAATGGGACAAAGTTACAAAAAACTTTCGTAACTTTGCACAACGATTATAACAATATAAAGAAAATGATAAAAGCGTGTCTTTTCGATTTAGATGGAGTGGTTTTCAATACCGAACCGCTTTATACCGTGTTCTGGGGAGGTATCTTTAAAGAGTTCTATCCTGCAGAACAAGGTTTGGAACTAAAGATAAAAGGGCAGACACTCACACAGATTTACGACCGTTATTTTGCGGAACAGCCCGACCGACAGGCAGAGATAACACGCCGATTGGACGAATATGAACGGCAAATGCAGTACACGTATGTAGACGGTTTGACAGACTTCGTGCAACAGTTGAAGCAAAAAGGTGTAAAAACCGCAATAGTAACGAGTTCCAATAAATCGAAGATGGAAAACGTTTACCGCCAACACGCAACGTTCAAGCAACTTTTCGATGCCGTGTTTACTGCTGAAGACTTCCACGAAAGCAAGCCTTCGCCCGACGGATACCTTACTGCTGCCCGTGCATTGGGCGTAGAACCAACCGACTGTATCGTATTCGAGGATAGCTTTAACGGATTGCGTTCAGGTCTTGCTGCTAAGGCACAAGTAATTGGACTATCAACTACAAACTCGGTAGAAAGTATCAAAGAATTTACAAAAGAAGTAATACCAAACTTTGTTGGCTACAAGCTGACAGAGTGATAATAAAACATAGAAACCATAATGGGTTATTTATCAACAGACAAAAAGAAGATAACGGCAAAGACACTCCGCGAGATGAAGGTTGCCGGAGAGAAGATTGCGCAGATTACAGCCTACGACTACACGACGGCAAAGATTTTCGACGAAGCGGGTATCGACAGTATTTTGATAGGCGATTCGGCATCGAACGTAATGTGCGGTAACGATGACACTTTGCCCATCACCATAGACGAGATGATTTATCATGCCAAATCGGTGGCAAAAGCATGCAGCCACGCCTTCGTGGTATGCGACATGCCGTTTGGCAGCTATCAGATAAACCGCGACGAAGGTGTGCGCAACGCCATTCGTATCATGAAGGAGAGTGGTGCAGATGCCGTGAAACTGGAAGGTGGTAGCGAGATTATAGACACCATAAAAGGTATTCTCGCAGCGGGCATTCCTGTGGTGGGGCATCTTGGGCTGACCCCTCAAAGTGTGCATAAGTTCGGTGGTTATAGCGTTAGAGCAAAGGACGAATCAGAAGCAGCTAAACTATTGAGCGATGCAAAGTTATTAGACGAAGCTGGAGTGTGCGCTTTGGTGTTGGAGAAAGTGCCACACAAGCTGGCAGCTGAAGTGTCGAAGCAAATAGAAGCCCCTACAATCGGAATAGGTGCAGGCAACGAAACCGACGGACAAGTGCTGGTTTATGCCGATGCAATGGGTATGACACATGGATTTAAGCCGAAGTTTCTGCGCGTTTTTGCTGATGTTAGCAAGTGTATGAGCGAGGGAATTGCTGATTATATGAAGTGTGTGAAGGAGCAGACGTTCCCTAATGAGGGGGAGTCGTATTAGGGAATGGCAGGTGGTTATAGAATTTCTAGGAATCTTAGATATTCTAGGAGCATAGACATTATAGTTCTTTTGGAAACCATTGGGAATTATTAGCTGAAGCATGGAAAAACCGCTGTTGTTTTGTAAAGATAATTCTGAAGAAAAACGATAGTTTCGATTTGGCATTGCAAAAGCGTAGGTTTTGCACGCCAAAAGAGCCGCTTTTACCGTGCAAAAGCGGCTCTTTTACAATGCGAAACAATAGGTTTTGAAAAGCGTTGATAATGAAACAGTTATGCGATGGCGACGCTCTGAAAAAATATTTACACTTTTATAACATTCTTTCCATATAGATAAGATGGTTTAAAGCAGCAACAAGCATAAAGCAAAAGGTAGGGCAAGATTAGATTTTGCCCTACCTTTATTGTTTCTATTCTGTTTATTCCTTGCTATCGCCTAACGGTGTTCGGCTATCTTGAAGAATGTTCCCGTAGGACAAACAAAGCGGCAATAGGGACGTGGGACGAAGAAAGAGAGGACTGCCACCACACCGCCGAGCACCAAAACGAACACAGAGGCAGTTTGGAAAATGAAGGCTGAGAACACCTCGTAGTCTATCCACTCAAACCAAATACCACTAAGCGTGAGCACCAACAGCACTGCAAAAAGGAGTTTTCGGAAAGCATTCAACCGCTTCACCGTATTTGCGCCCATACGCCACTTCTTGTTTTTCGTCTTTGCGGCTAAGTCTTGAAACGCTCCGCAAGGGCATACATTCGTGCAATAGTAGTTCTTCTTGCCGAAAAGAGGGTAGGCAAAAGCCGTTATCAGCATAATAATCGGTACGAGAGAAGCCCAGAAATTAATGCCGCTCGACATAAAATTGATGAACAAAGTCCACGAAAGGAAGGTGCCACAACCAAATCCCAACACCACCACGTTGAGCAAAAGCTGCACCGTATGGTAGCGTTTGCTGCGATAGAACAGCGGAATGGTGGCAGCCAAGAGCACCACGAGAAGTCCTGCCACAGCCTTTGCATCAAGGTTCATCTGCTCTAATATGGTCGGTTCTATTGCTTTCTTCGCGGCATAAGCCAATCCTCGGTGCATATTTCCGATGATACCGTGCGACGAGAATGTTGCACCACTGACGGCATCTACCTTCAATGCCTGTGCCTGTTCGATGGTTTTGCCGTTCCATTTCGTAAGCAACGGCTTCACTTGCTCGAAGAATTCGGGTGTTTCAGCATTCTTCAACGCCTTCACCTGCACTACTTTGCCATCTTTTATATATATGTCCAACGGCACAGCACCGCTATATCCTACGATGTCTTTGCCCAGTTCGGTGGTGTTTATCACCTTTGTACCATCGTCGAGCGTGCGCATTGTGTCTACCTTTGCGGTCTTCACGCTGTCGGCAAGCAACGTTTTTATGCTGCGCCCCCATACTTTTCCATCACGCTGAATGGCTGCCACCATCAGCACAAGCATACAGGTGGCAAGCATTAAAATCTGTTGTAGTTTCTTCATCATTCGTTTGTTTAATCCTTTCCGACGTAATTTTCAATCTCATCAGATATTCGTCGACAAAGATAGAAGTTTGTCTATACTTCAGCCATCTTGCTCGCTACTGACCACAAACTATTAAGCAAAGGTAGGAAAAAGATTTCTTTTATTGAAGCATTTTTGCTTTTTTAATGGAGGGAAATGCTACGGTTGGCAATAAAAACACTACCACGCTCGCCCGAACCAATATTTTTTCGTAAATTTGCAAGCCCTCGATTGCGGTGGAGAAGCATCGGCTTTTGCCGCCCAACGAGTGGGTACATATATATAATAAGGTGGGAAAAGCCACCGACAAACATAAAAAATATAGGTCTAAACAATGAAATATATCATCATTCCTGAACGAAAAACAACCCCTCAGTTGCCTTTCTACTTTGCCGTAGAGGAATATGTGGCACGCACATACACCGATGACGACTACTTTATGGCGTGGCGTGTGGAGCCTACGGTGATGCTTGGACGCAACCAGCTGACTGAAAACGAAGTGAACATAGACTACTGCAAGCGCAACGGCATACATATTTTCCGCCGTAAAAGTGGTGGAGGCTGCATCTATGCCGACAAGGGTTGTATGCAATTCTCCTACATTTCGTTTGCCGAAAACGTAAATCATGCCTTCGTAGAGTATATGCAGGGCATTGCCGATATGATAAAAAGCCTTGGCATAAACACTGAACTATCAGGCAGAAACGATATTCTCGTGGAGGGAAAGAAGGTTGCAGGAAGTGCCTTCTACCGACTGAAAGGACGCAGCGTGTTGCACAATTCGCTCTTGTTCAGTACAGAATTGGAGCATCTTGCACAAGCACTGACACCCGCAAAAGAGAAGTTGCAGAGCAAGGGAGTGGCGTCGGTGAGCCAGCGTGTAGGCAATGTGGGCAACCATACCGACCTCAGCATCGAGGCGTTTATGGACTACGTACGCAAGTATATGTGCGGCGACGAGGTGTTGGAACTGACTGCCGACGATATGAAACATATCGAAGAAATAGAAAAGGAACTTGCTTCTGACGACTTCACATATGGCAAAAACCCGAAATATACGGAGGTTCGGAAAAAGCGTTTTGCCGATGTGGGCACCATTCAGGCTCACATAGAACTGAAGAACCAGAAGATTGTGAACATTAATCTGATGGGCGATTACTTCCTTTCGGGCGACCTCGACCGTGAGTTGCTCGACCTTTTGCACGGCGTAGATTTCACACGCGAAGCGGTAGCAGCAGCGATTGAGGGTGTGGAAATGGGCAACGTGATTCGCAATTTCACGACAGAACAATTCCTACGCCTGCTCTTTGGACGTCCGCCACACGTGATGAAGCCCGATTGGTTGAAGATAAATCTTACCTCGAAAAAGTCGTCTGGCGAAACGGCGGGCATTCTCGCACGCCACCACATGAATACTATCTGCACGAGCGGACTATGTCCCAACCGCACAGAATGTTGGGCAGCACGCACCGCAACACTTATGATAGGGGGCGAAATATGCACCCGCAAGTGTAAGTTCTGCAACACATTGAGCGGTCGCCCCAACGCTTTGAACCCACACGAACCGCAGCACGTGGCAGAGTCGATAAAGGCTTTGAACCTGCGTTATGCCGTGATAACATCGGTAGACCGCGACGACCTGCCTGACTATGGTGCCGACCATTGGGTGAAAACCGTGGAAGCCGTGCAGCAACTGAACCCCGACACGAAGATAGAACTGCTGATACCCGACTTTATGGGCAAGAAAGAGCTGATACAGAAGGTGCTGGCAACAAAGCCACACGTGTGTGGGCACAATATGGAAACCGTTCGCCGACTGACTCCTTCGGTGCGTAGCGTGGCACAATACGACCGCAGTTTGGAGGTGTTGGCAGAGATTGCGCGCAACGGTGTGCAGGCAAAAACAGGCTTTATGCTGGGCTTGGGCGAAACACACGAGGAGATTTTGGAAACGATGGACGATATTCTTGCCACTGGCTGCAAGCGTCTGACATTGGGACAGTACCTCCAACCAACATCGAAACACCTGCCCGTAGCTGCCTACATCAGTCCGAAGCAGTTCGAGGAATACAAGAAGATAGGATTGGCAAAAGGCTTTAAGCACGTAGTGAGTGGTCCGTTGGTGCGCAGTTCGTACCATGCAGCAGAAACAATGTAAGCTGAACGAAAGCGTTTTTTATATGTTGGGGTGGGGGGTACCATGTTCCTAACAGTGAAGAACAAGCAGGTTTATCTAGAAATTCTAGGAAAACTAGAACTTTCTAGAATTTCTACGACAGAAGTTGAGAATAGCTTTAGTTTTGTAAAGATTATTCGTAGGAAAAACGCTAATTTCGATTTGGCATTGCGAAAGCGGCTCTTTTGGACGGCAAAAGAGCCGCTTTTACCGTGCAAAACCTACGCTTTTGGAACGCAAAACAATAGGTTTTACAATGCATTGATAACAAGCGAGTTACACAACAGATACGCTTGTGAAAAATATTTACACCTTTATTGTCTGTTTTTCGCTTATATCATACGGTGAGAAAGCCTCGCTTTCTTGGTACTGAACAGAAATCAGGACAACGAAAAAAGGCATTCCAATGGGTGTTGGAATACCTTTTAAAAAACTAACTAATAGCTCTCCAATAGAGTAATGTATCTAACACTTGATAATGATTGATAAAGGAAAATTGTTTAATTTCGTTAAAGACATAACGTATTTTTATTCTAATAGTTAATTATATGTTTTTATAATGAATTTTATCATCTAAATAAATATTTTTTTATATCTTTGCTTTAACTATTTAAATCATCAAAAATCAATCTTATGAACACTAAAAAATTATTTTCAATTTGTGCATTTGGAGTATGTCTAACATTTGGGGGATGTTCAACCAATGATGAGTTAGACGATATTCAAACTATGCCCGAAACACAAGTTACAGTTACAGAAAAACAAACTTCTGAATTTACTTATTCTTTAGTAACTGCTATAGAACAAGCTGTTTCTAACCCAGTTTACTTTATTTACGACTGTGCAACTAAAGAAAGCCTAATTTGTAATGAGGAGCAATTCATTTTAGGTCAAAGTCTTTATAAGGTTCTGAATGCTGGAAATGATAACATTGTAAAAGATAATAATGAGAAAACTAAAATAGAAATGGAGAACGAAGGTTGGACTTTTGCTGGAAATATCAACGGTAAACTGCAAGCATTAAAACTTGCTTCTAAGTTATCCACACAACTACCTGCTGATAAGACGGTGGAAATAAGGATTGTACCACGTAAGGACGGTAGCAAAGACGTGTATTATCGGATTGAAGGATAAAATTCACTGAGAGTTTCTTTACAAAATTGTTCAGCTTGAATAATAAAATGAGAATAGCTCTATTAAATTTCTACTGAACTCATTTTGCGTATAGGATACATGATATAACAACATAAAAAGGCATTCCAATACCCATTGGAATGCCTTTTTTACATATACTTTTTCTTTTGTTTCGTTTGCTTATCGGCGTATAAAGTTGTAGTCAGACTCGAACTGCTTAGGCGGACGCCCTATAAGAATGGTGTTCAGCAGGCAGTTGGCTACAATCTCTTCTTTCGATAAATCGACTTTCGGGTCGATGCGTACATCTTTTCCCAACAGCACGTCCCAAGGGCCGTTGAAGTTGCTGTCGTCGGCACCGAAGAACATTTCGTTCGTGTCGGGGTCTTCCATAAGCTGGTAATGAATGTACTTTTTCGTTGCAACAGGCTTGATGTCCAACAGCAAGTCGTAAGCATGCTGGAAGGCTTTGCGCTGGTTGCGTGCCTTCGGATACATCAGTCCGATGTATGGAAAGATTTCTTCAAACTCGTATGCTTGGAAGTATTCTTTTAGTTTCATTGTGTCGTTGCTGACTTTTCCTTTAGAACTTAGCCATCTTTATGGCTACTATTGCGCATTCATCGCCTTTGTTTCCGTGCTTACCACCACTTCTATCCTTTGCCTGTTGCAGGTCGTCGGTGGTGAGAAGTCCGTATATTACAGGGATTTCGCAGCTTGCATTGAGACGCGAAATGCCATAAGTTACACCTTGACAGATGTAGTCGAAGTGGGGCGTTTCGCCACGAATGACGCTTCCGAGTATGATGATGGCATCGTATCCGCCGTTCAATGTCATTTGGTGGGCACCGTAAACAAGCTCAAAACTGCCAGGAACGGTTTTCACGTGAATGTTTTCGGGAATTGCTCCGTGCTTCTCAAGCGTCTTCACTGCACCGTCAAGGAGTGCTCCCGTTATTTCTGGGTTCCATTCAGATACCACGATGCCGAAGCACATATTGCTGGCATCGGGTACGGAAGTGAGGTCGTAATCTGATAAATTGTGTAATGCTGTAGACATTTCCTATATCAGATTAGTTGCTTGCGCGTTCGATATACTTATCGATGTCTTGGCTCATAGGAGAATTAACATACTTAGACTTAATCTCCTGATAAATCTTCAATGCGTCAGCCTTCTTGCCCTGGCTTTCAAGAATGATGCCTGCCTTTCTCAAAGCCAATGGTGCAACGCTGAGGTTAATGCCCTCGAAGCCTTTTGCATTTGCCATATCGGCAGCCTTCTTGAAGCTTTCAACAGCCTTGTCGTTCTGGTTGTTGTTGGCGTAGATGTCGCCAAGAGCCATTTGCGATGCAGGACTGATGATTTGGTCGTTTGAAGTAGAGAACTTCTGCACGTATTCCAATGCCTTTGTCCAGTTTGGTTTTTCTTGGTGTGCATAGCAAAGACCAACATAAAGGTTAGCGAGGTTGCCTGCATCGGTGCTGCTATAATCGCTTTGAACCTTTTGGAAACCCTTGAGAGCTTGGTCGAACTGCTGCATTTGGAAAAGCTTTTGTGCTTTTGCCAACTCTGTGCTTGCTTCTGCTTCGCGAGGTTCAGAGACGTAGGTTCTGTAAAGGAAGAAAGCTGCAACTACTACAAGTACTGCTACGATAGCAATGATTGCGGTCTTTCCGTACTTCACGAAGAAGGCTTCCGATTTGTTGAGGGTTTCTTCGTAAGTACCCTCTGCTTTTTTGTTTACCATTTTTGTTTATCTTTTTTTATTATTTTCGCTTTTGTTTTGCTATGCTGCTGATTGCGGCAAGTTTATATAACGTGGCAAAATTACTGAATTTCTCGCATATATTGAAATATATTGCGCTTTTTTTTAACATAGATATAAAAAAGGTCGCTCAATGTGTTTACATTGTAAGTATAATCTTCTTTATTTCTTGTCGAATGGCTTTGTTTGACGATGAGAAATTCTTTGGTATCGAGTAGGTGTTTAAAATCAGACAGTGGAAAATGAATTATACAACCTACTTTAGGGACGAAAAGAAAGTGATAAAGTTGTAAATATTTTTCACAAGCTTATCTATTGTGTAACTCGTTATCTTTCAATGGTTTGCAAAACCTATTGTTTTGCGTTCCAAAAGCGGCTGTTTTGCACGGTAAAAGCGTAGGTTTTGCAACGCAAAAGAGCCGCTTTCGCAATGCCAAATCGAAATTATGGTTTTTCTTGCGAATTATCTTTACAGAATCAAGGCTGTTGTGAAGTTCGGTTCTAGAAATTCTAGAAAATTCTAGTTTTTCTAGAATCTATAGATAACCCTGCTTTTTCTTCGCTGTTAGGAACGTGATAAATAACGCCTGTGCCTGCAATTGCAATTATGGAAACTATGGTTTTGCGGTATCGAAAATGTTTTCGGAAGCTGCTTTAAGCGAGAAAAAGGAAAGCTGTCTTTCTTTTTAAAAACCGCTTGTTCCTACGTTGTTGCTTGCAACAGTGTATATACGGAAAAAGGCTGATACTATGCAAGCTTTGCTTTGCACAATATCAGCCTTGTTTGTTCTGCCATTATGGGACTTTCTGCCCATAACGTTGGTTTACTTTTCGCCCTTGTCTTGCAAGAAGCGTTCAGCCTCGATGGCTGCCTTGGCACCACTGCCTGCTGCCACAACACCCTGACGGTAGGTTGGGTCGGCAACGTCGCCAGCGGCATAAACGCCTTCTACGCTTGTAGCAGTAGACGTGCCTTTGGTAACGATGAAGCCCTGTGGGTCGAGTTCCAGCTGACCTTTGAAGAGGTCGGTGTTGGGGAGATGACCGATAGCGAGGAAGAAACCGTCTATCTGAATGTCGTATTTCTCTTCGTTTTCTTCGCCCTTAAAGCGTACCAAATGTGCGCCTTCTACGCCGTTTTCGCCGTAAAGTCCGAGCGTATTGGTGTTGTAAAGTATTTCAATGTTTTCTTTTTCCTCTACTCGCTTGCGCATTATTTCGGCTGCACGGAGGTAAGGCTTGCGCACAATCATGTAAACCTTCTTTGCCAAACTTGAAAGATACATTGCTTCTTCGCAGGCTGTGTCGCCACCGCCTACTACGGCTACGGTGCGCTTGCGATAGAAGAAACCGTCGCAAGTGGCACACGCACTGACACCTTGTCCGCGATATTTCTCTTCGTCTGACAAACCAAGGTATTTCGCACTCGCACCTGTTGCAATGATAAGCGTGTTGGCTTCGATTACGTTGCCACGCTCGTCCTCAACGATGAATGGACGTTTGCTGAGGTCAGCCTTGACGATTGAGCCGTCGCGAACGTCAGCACCAACGTTTATAGCTTGCGCTTTCATCTCCAACATCAGCTGGTTGGCGTCGATTCCGTCCTTGAAACCGGGGAAGTTTTCTATAATGGTGGTCGTTGTAAGTTGTCCACCGGGTTGCAAACCTGCATATAACACTGGCTGCAAATTTGAACGGCTTGCGTAGATAGCTGCAGTGTAGCCTGCGGGACCGCTACCTATGATTAATGTTTTTACTTTTTCCATAGCGTTTATTTTACAAATTTTATGTCATTTTTTAGTTGTTCCTATTTGTCAATACTGTGAAGCATTGTTTCTGAAAGGATAGGGCGTGTGCCTATTTCGGGGGGAATAGACCGAAGAGGCGGGCGTCTATCATGTCCTCGATGCGCTTGAAGTCTTGCGGATTACCAGCGAAATCGGTGGTATCGCCGTCCACTATCATCAGCTCACCCTCGTAGGTTTTAATCCAATTCTCGTAGCGTTCGTTCAGTCCTCGCAGATAGTCGATGCGCATTGTCTGCTCGTAGTCGCGGCCACGCTGCTGAATGTGGTCGATAAGATGCGGCACGCTGCTCCTTATATATATAAGAAGGTCGGGCAATTTCACCAAACTCAGCATAAGGTCGAACAGGTGTGTGTAGTTCTCGAAGTCGCGGTCGCTCATCAATCCCATATCGTGGAGGTTGGGAGCGAAGATGCGTGCGTCCTCGAAAATGGTTCTGTCCTGTATCACGGTGTCACTCGAACGTGATATTTCCACCACGTCGCGAAAGCGTTTGTTCAAGAAATATATCTGAAGATTGAATGCCCAACGGTTCATATCTTCGTAGTAGTCGGCGAGGTAGGGGTTGTTGTCCACTGGTTCGAACTGTGCCTTCCAGCCATATCGTTTGGCAAGCATCGTTGTAAGTGTCGTTTTGCCTGCTCCAATGTTTCCTGCAATTGCTATATGCATAGTCTTTATTATAAAGTATATGTAAGTTTGGTTGTAAAATTAAAATAGTCCGAAGAGCTCACGGTCTATCTTGTCGGTAATGAAACCGAAGTCCTTGGGGTTGTGCTGATAGTCGAGATTATCGACATCGATGGTCAGCACACGTCCTTTATACTGGGTTTGTATAAACTCGTCGTAGCGTTTGTTGATGTTTTCGAGGTAGTCTAACGGCATACGCTGCTCGTAATCGCGACCTCGTTTCTCGATGTTCTCCACCAAATGGCTTACCGATGCCCGCAGATAAAGCATAAGGTCAGGATAGCGGACAGCGTCTGTCATATCCTCAAAGAGTTCCATATAGGTTTCATAGTCGCGGTCGTCAAGGTTTCCCATAGCGTAGTTGTTCGCCGTGAACACGTAGACTCCCTCGTAAATGCTTCGGTCTTGAATGACGTCAGCATTCGATTGGCTAATTTCCAACAAGTCTTTGAAGCGTTCTTTCAGGAAGAACACCTCCATAGCGAACGACCAACGCTTTATGTTTTTGTAGTAATCGTCAAGGTACGGATTGTATTCCACCGACTCGTAACGTGGCTGCCAGCCGTAACGCTTTGCAAGCATCGTGGTCAATGTAGTCTTTCCGCTGCCAATATTTCCTGCTATTGCTATGTGCATAGGTTGTTTTAGTTTTATCGTAATACAGCCTTGCCGATGCAGCCGTTGGGCATTTGTATCTTCAGCATTGCACAAACGGTGGCTGCAATATCGTTGATGGTAACTTCTTGGGTGGTTTCTCCGTGGTTCACGTGCCAACCGAACATCACCCAAGGTATATGGCTGTCGTAAAGATAAGGCTGTCCGTGCTGTGTGCCAATGTAGTCGGGAGAGTTCCTTGCGCCGAAGTATTGCGCACGGGTAACTACTCCTATCTCGCCTGAACGATGACGCATATAGCCGTTCATCATACGTGTCTTAATGAAATCGGGCATCGTTTCGGTGGCAATACGCTCTTCGTCGAACACGAAAATGTATTGTGGGTCTTTCTTCAAGAACTCAACAGACTCTTCAATAATGTCGTCCTTATCCTTTCCTGCCTTTTCTATCATCTTGTCGTTGAATGCAAACTGATAGTTGTCTTCGCCCATAACGGGTTTGATACCGAACTTCTTTTGCAAGTGATTGTTAAGGTCTTCCACCGCTTTCTTGTATTCGAAGGCCCCACCAGGCATACGATGCTTCTTCAAGAAGTTGTAGTTGTGGGCAGCACCGTGGTCGGCTGTGAGGAAAAGAAGATAGTTTCCGCGTCCTACTTTCTCGTCCAAAGCATTGAGGAACTGGGTCAAATCCTTGTCCAACTGCATATATACATCGTGGTTTTCCTTGCCTCTTGTGCCGTATTTGTGCCCGATAGCGTCGGTAGAAGAAACGCTGACAGCGAGCATATCCGTTTCGTCGCCCTGTCCTAAACGTTCGTTCTCCAATGCAGCAATAGCCATCTTGAAAGTCATTGTTACACCTTCGTTCGATGTCTTGATGTTGTAATTCGGTGCTGTACGGTTGGCTTTGTTGAACTTTTCCACCCACGCTGGCAACTTGTCCATATAATAAGTAGAGGTAACGAAGTGCCCTGCTGAGGTGTCCCACCAATATGCTGCGTCGGCAGAGTGCCCCGCTGGCAGAATGGCAGCACGGTCTTTCAGAGATACACCTATTACTTTTGAACGGAAGTTGGTAGCCAATTTCAGTTGGTCGCCAATGGTTGTGGTGAGCAAGCGGTGCGGGCTCATCTGTCCTTCCTTGCTGTTCGAGCCTACGCTGCGCACGGTTGTGTCAGTGCAACAGTACACATACTGGTCGTTTTGCCAGAAGTTGTTGCCACAAATGCCGTGAATTGCGGGCACCGAACCTGTGTAAACAGACGAGTGTCCTATGGCTGTAACCGTAGGAGCGTAGTTTATTTGTGTGTTTTCAAAGGAGAATCCCTCGTCAAGAAGACGGCGCAAGCCTCCTTTTCCATATTCGTTTTGATAAAAATAGAGGTAATCCCAACGCATTTGGTCTACCACAAGCCCCACGATAAGTTTAGGTCTTGCCACCTGAGCTTGCACTGTTATCGCCATAAACAGCGTTAGTACAAAGACTGATATTTTTCTCATTTTAAGCTATTTGAACGGTTTTAATTGAACTTTTGCTCTACCATTGGCAGGGCAAACAATCGTTATTTTACTCTTGCAAAGATACAATTTAATTATGAAACAAGGGTAACAAACCTGCAAGTATTTTCCGTTGCCCTGCAATTTCATTATTTCAACATCAGTTCGATATAAGAATTACGTCAGTATATTATTTTATAAGATATTTAAAGAAAGAATTGATTATAGTTTGATATGCTTATAATCAAAAAGAAGTGAAATATCTTCACCTTCAAATTCTTATACCGAACTCACGTTGTTTTTGAACGAAAAGAAGACAACAAAGGTGTAAATATTTTTCACAAATATAACTATTGCGTAACTATTTGTTTATCAACGCTTTGCAAAACCTATTGTTTTGCGTTCCAAAAGCGGCTGTTTTGCACGGTAAAAGCGTAGGTTTTGCATCGCAAAAGAGCCGCTTTCGCAATGTAAAAGCGCAGTTATCACTTTTTAACAGAATTATCTTTACAAAATTGGATAGAAAAACGCTCATTATTTCATTAGGACTTTCTTAAAGACATCTGCGAGCTTACCTTTCTTAATCTGCTTTCTTTATGCTAACATCACGTTATTTTATAATGTGCAATCTTGGTAATACCAAAGTTTTATTTTATATTTGCCGAAAAATAAAAATTACACAAATGAAATATGTAAACGAAACCGTACGCCGACAAGACCGCCTTATGGACGAGGCAAAGGCGTTGAAATTGCTGGAAAACGGAGAGTACGGTGTGCTCTCAATGGTATCTGACGGAGGCGGCTATGGCATTCCTGTGAACTACGTTTGGGACGGTAAGGACAGCGTTTATATACATTGCGCGCCCGAAGGACGCAAGTTGGAAGCACTGAAAGATAACAACAAGGTGTCGCTCTGCGTCATCGGCGAGGTGAATTTGCTGCCAGACAAGTTCACCACCGAGTACGAAAGTGCCCTCTTTTTCGGCACGGCGCATATCCAACTTAGCGACGACGAGAAGATGAAAGCCCTGCACCTGCTCATCGACAAGCTTTCTGCCGACTTCAAGGACATAGGCGACAAATACGCCAACAAGAGCTTCCACCGTGTGGAAATCATACGCATCGACTTCACGGAGTTCAGCGGAAAGCAGAAGAAAGTGCCGCAGGCAGCACGATGAATCCTTGCATGAGATAGGTAAACAAAGTATTAAAAAAACAGAAAACAACTGCTGTTCCGAAGATATTGCTTATTTTTGCTGTCGTTAAGACATAGACATCATAAAACAACAAGAATACTAATAAAAAAGAAAACATATAAATTTATGAAGAACAACTTAAAGAAAACTTTCCTCGTTGCAGGAATTGCTTGCGCCGCGCTCATAGCAACACCTGCTTCAGGGCAAAAGATTAAGAGGGGACAATCTATGTACACGAACCCATTAATGCAGAAAAGTCCGTTACCATTTGGCGCACCCGACTTTAGTAAAATAAAGAGCGAGCACTATCTGCCTGCTATTCAAATGGGTATAGAGGAGCAGCGTGCAGAGATAAAACAGATTGTAGCGAACAAGCAAAAGCCTACATTCCAGAACACTATCTTGGCATTTGAAAAGAGCGGAGAACTGCTCGACAGGGTTAAAAACATCTTCTTCTGCATTACAGAAGCCAACAAGACACCCGAAATCGAGGCTGCCGAAAAGGCTGCAATACCACTGCTGACAGAGTTTGAAAACGAAATCAACTTCAATCAGGACTTCTTTAAGCGTGTGAAATATGTGTACGACAACGAGCGAAACAGCCTGAAGGGCGAAGATAAGGTGTTGCTCGAAGAAATATACAAGAACTTTGTGCGTTCGGGCGCATTGCTGCCAGAAGACAAAATGGAACGTATGGAGGAAATAAACAACCGTCTTGCACAACTGCAACAAGACTTCGGCAATATGCTGCCAAAGGCTTCTGTGGCATCAACCGTATGGGTGGACGACGTGAAAGAACTTGCTGGACTTAGCGAAAGTGCCATCGCACAATGCAAGAAAGACGCCGAAAGCCGTGGCGGAAAGGCTCCTTACTGCATCGTCATCACCAATACCACACAGCAGCCCATACTTGCAAGCCTCGACAACCGCCAGCTTCGCGAACGTGTTTACAACGCTTCTATCCACCGCACCGACGGCACGGGCGAGTTCAACGCCTTCCCTCTGATTGTGGAAATTGCAAAACTGCGTGCCGAAAAAGCAGAACTGATGGGCTATAACAACTTTGCGTCTTACGGTTTAACCAATGCTATGGCGAAGAACCCCGACAACGTGTATGCTTTCTTAAAGCAACTCATCAAGGAATACCAACCCAAGGCAGAGGCAGAAACGATGGCTATCGAGAAGTATGCACGCAAAACACAGGGCGCAAGCTTCAAGTTGCAGCCTTACGACCGCTTCTACTATTCTGCAAAGATGAAGAAAAAGCAGTTCAACTTCTCTGACGACGAGGTGAAACCTTACTTCAACATCGACTCTGTACTCATCAACGGCATCTTCTATGCAGCCAACAAGGTGTATGGCTTAACCTTCAAAGAACGCAAGGACCTGCCCACCTATCACCCCGACATGAAGGTTTTCGACGTGATAGACAACAACGGAAAGCAGCTCGCCCTCTTCTATTGCGACTACTTCCGCCGCCCTTCAAAGCGTGGCGGTGCGTGGATGAGCGCATTTGCAAAGCAAAGCGGCTTGCGTAACCAAATCCCTATTATATATAATGTGTGCAACTACGCCAAGGCACCCGAAGGTCAGCCGACACTCGTAACGTGGGACGAGGTTACAACAATGTTCCACGAGTTTGGCCACGCACTGCACGGAATGCTCTCAAACTGCTACTACAACACGCTCAGTGGTACAGCCGTATCGCGCGACTTCGTGGAAATGCCATCGCAATTCAACGAAAGCTTTGCCAGCATACCCGAAGTTTTCAACAACTACGCAAAGCATTATAAAACCAACAAGCCTATGCCTGCGAAGCTGCGCGACAAGATGTTGGCGTCTATCAACTTCCACGCTGCCTACGCAATGGGCGAAAACCTTGCTGCAACCAGCGTAGATATGGCTTGGCACATGCTCAATTCAAAAAACATTCCTACTGCCGAAGCAGCAAAAGACTTTGAAGTAACAGCACTGGGAGAGGTTGGTTTGCTGAACAACCAAATACCTCCACGCTATTCAACCTCTTATTTCAACCACATTTGGGGTGGTGGCTACGCAGCAGGATATTACAGTTATCTGTGGTCAGAAGTGCTCGCAGTGAACATCGCCGACTATTTCGCAAAGCACGGAGCATTGACACGCAAAGTCGGAACCGACTTCCGCAACAAGGTTCTCAGTCGTGGCAACAAGAAAGACTTGATGGAAATATTCTCCGACTTCACAGGTTTGAAAGCTCCTGACGCTTCAGGACTCTTGAAAGCAAGAGGATTGTAATCCTTTTACAATAAACAATTGTTCATTTTCCGCCATTGCATTCACTTGCAGTGGCGATTCTTTTTTATAGCCTGCGTAAGGCTGTCATGCCCCCACATTTCAGATATCAAAAGCACATACCACAACCCTTGTTTTGTCAAAATAATTCCCTTAAAAAGTGATAACTGCGCTTTGACATTGCGAAAGCGGCTGTTTTGCAACGCAAAACCTACGCTTTTACCGTGCAAAACAGCCGCTTTTGGATTGCAAAACAATAGGTTTTGCAATACATTGATAAACAAATAGTTACGCAATAGTTACCATTGTGAAAAATATTTACAGCCTTGTAGCTTTCTCTTCGCCCTTCAAACGCAACAAAGTGGTGGGCACTTTCTTCCAACAGATAGTACGATTCAACATACTGCCGTATCGCCGATAACCATCAAGCGCAAGCTTGCCGCACTTCAACACAAGGGGTTGCGAAAGCCTGAAATAGGGCAGGGAAGATGCCGAATAAAAACAAAAAGACGCAAAGAGCAGAACTGTTTTATAATGAATCTATCGCAATGTGGAATTTACAGAACCTACCTTTAAATAACATTTAGCATTTTTCTTTCGCTAATCACATTAAAAATATGTAAGTTTGCAGCAAGAAACATTTAACCTTATAAACCCAAAATTATGATTAAAGAGTATATCAAGGAAAATCAAGACCGAATACTTGAAGAGCTGTTCAGTCTTATTCGCATACCCAGTGTGAGCGCGCAGCCCGAAAAGCACGGCGCAGATATGATACGTTGTGCCGAGCGTTGGAAGGAGTTGCTGCTGATGTCGGGCGTCGATAAGGCTGAAGTAATGCCCACCGACGGCAACCCTGTGGTTTACGGCGAGAAGATTGTAGACCCCGCTGCAAAGACGGTGCTCATCTACGGCCACTACGACGTGATGCCTGCCGAGCCATTCGAGCTTTGGAAAACCGAGCCATTCGAGCCCGTTATCAAAGACGGACGCCTGTGGGCGCGTGGTGCCGACGACGACAAGGGGCAGTCGTTCATTCAAGCAAAGGCTTTCGAATATATCGTTAAGAACAACTTGCTGAAGCACAATATAAAGTTCATACTCGAAGGAGAAGAAGAAATAGGCTCGCCAAGTCTGAGCGCATTCTGCGAAAAGCACAAGGAACTGCTCAAGTGCGACGTTATTCTCGTTTCCGACACAAGTATGATTGCCAAGGACATACCGTCGCTCACGGTTGGTCTTCGTGGTCTGGCTTACTGGCAAATCGAGGTTACAGGTCCGAACCACGACCTGCATTCGGGACACTTCGGCGGTGCGGTGGCAAACCCCATCAACGTGCTTTGCAAGCTGATAACCGACGTTACCGACAAGGACGGCAAGATACAGTTCCCCAACTTCTACGACGATGTGGAAGAAGTATCGAAGGAAGAGCGTGCAATGGTGGCACAGATACCTTTCGACGAAGAAGCTTACAAGAAGTCGCTCGACGTTGAAGAACTCTTCGGCGAGAAGGGTTACAGCACCATAGAGCACACTGGCTTCCGCCCAAGTTTCGATGTCTGCGGCATCTGGGGCGGCTATCAGGGCGAAGGAGCCAAGACCGTTATCCCTTCAAAGGCATACGCAAAACTCTCTTGTCGCCTTGTTCCACACCAAGACCACAAGAAGATAGGACAGTTGGTGGTGGATTACTTCAAGCGAGTAGCACCCAAGACCGTGAAGGTGAACATCGAGTCGCTGCACGGCGGACAAGGTTACGTGTGCCCAATCGACCTCCCTGCCTACAAGGCAGCCGAGCGTGGGTTCGAAATGGCATTCGGTAAGCGTCCTATCGCAGCACGCCGTGGCGGCAGCATTCCTATTATTGCAGCCTTCGAGGAAATACTCGGCGTGAAAACAGTGCTTATGGGCTTCGGTTTGGAGTCGAACCTTATCCACTCACCAAACGAAAACATACAGCTCGATATGTATTGGCAAGCCATTGAGGCAGTTATCAACTTCCACTTGGAATACGACAAGCTTTAAACCTCGCCACTGCCGTTCGATAGCGGCATCGGCGCACAACAGAAACAGCACACAGCCACGAGGTCATCGCCTTTGTGGCTGTTTTGTTTTCTGCTATTGCCGCCCAACGAGTCATAAAACCGCACCCACACACCTTATTGTATATAGGGGTGAAAGGCGAAAAGTGTGTAAATATTTTTCGCAAACATATCTATCGCATAACAGCCTTATTATCAGCGCATTGTAAAACCTATTGTTTTGCGTTCCAAAAGCGTAGGTTTTGCACGGTAAAAGCGGCTCTTTTGCATCGCAAAACCTACGCTTTCGCAACGCCAAATCGAAATTACCGTTTTTCGTCCGAATTATCTTTACAAAACGAAGGCGGTTTTCCGCCTTTGTTGAACCAAAATTTTGTGGAAGCCATTTACTTTACAAAATATTTTCGTACCTTTGTTCTTGTTAGCCGTAGCGATAATTGTTTGCTTTTCTTTGCGTTGCAGAGAGGCAAGTTTGGAACCGTTTTCGCTCGTTATTAAATTCAAAAACACTTAGCCATTGAAATAATATAGACATAACAGAAAAAGTTTAAGGAATTTGCTGTATAATAATGTGTATTCACCCAATAGGTAATAAAAAAATGTAGGGACAAATATTTTATTTGCCCCTACATTCTTTTTAGGTCGTCGTTTTTAGAATACCAAGTTGAAGCCGAAGCGTATGCCGTGCTTTGAAATGCCTGGCAGTTCGGTGTAGGTGAGGCGGCGCACATAGTCCACTTCAAACATCTTTAAGATGTTGTGCACACCCACTACGAATTCCAAATAAGGTTTCTTGCCCATTACATTGGTGCCTTCGGGGAACTTGTAAAGCTCTGTGTCGGCAGCATTCTGTGGCAACAGCGGATTATTCTTGTCGGTAAGGTGTCCCCACATACCCTTGAAAGCGAGGTATTCGCGCCACTTCAGCTTCTTTACGAGCGGAATACGGTTGAACACTTTGCCCTCCAAGTTCCACGCAATGTTGAACTGTGCGTAGCGGTCGTTGAGGAATTCGAGGTTCTCCATTAAGTTGAACGAACCTTGATGCTCGAAGTACGACGTGTTTACAGGGGGCATTATGAGCAGGTGGTAAGGCACTTTGTTCCACTGTGCACCTGCTTTAAGGCGCATGTCGAACTTGCCCCAGCTGCCGAGCCATACACGTTTGTATGCCGAAAACTCGGTAAGGTTGTAGCTGAACTGTCCGCCCAATACGTTTTTAAGTCCGATAGTGTGGCTCAACGTGAACTGCGGGGCGTCTAAATTCACCTCGAAGCGACGCTGTTTCGAGTTGATGTAGCTTTGTCCGGGGCGGTAGTCGAAGCCCAAGGTGAGCGATGTCATTCGCACTTTGTCTACAAACGAGCCGTCCATACGTTCGTAATAGAGTTTTCCCAATGGGCGGTGGCTCTCGGTGTTCAGCTGTATCTGTGTTGAAAAACCGTAGTCGGTTTCCCATTGGAAGCCCAATCTTTGCCTGTTGTAGAGGTAGAGTTTCTCCACCTTTACGGGGCGGAAGGTCATAAAGATGTTGTCTTTGTTGTGCACAAGATACTTGTCTGACGGCGATTCCAAGTCGCGATACGACTCGAAAGAGAGTGTGCGTACAGGAAATTCAGTAGGTTGGTACTCGGGTTTTCTGAACGAATACGTCAGCTTACCGCCGTAATAGTGGTCTTTCGACTTCGTTCCGTAAGCGTAATAGCCTTCTGCAAACCAGTGCGGACTAAGGTTGGCAGTGGTTCGTGCAGCCGCTCTCAGGCGTATTCCGTCTATGTAGTTCTTCGAAATAAAGGTGTTTACAGGTCCTATGTCAATCTTGCTTGCTGTCTTTTCAGAGCCTGTTTCCACGAAGTTTTCGGCGAAAGCCTTTACCACGAACATAACGGTTTTGAAGCCTTTGGTGCGCCCCATGCGCTTAATGAAGTTGCCCATGTTGTGCTCGCTCTTCGATAGGGCAGTGGTGCGGTGCTGCTCCCAGAAACCATCGTCGCGCATTTTCGCGTTCGGGTCGTATGCCTTCTTTGCCTTTCCTTTGAAAAGGTGTGGGTCTATCGGCTCAAATGCGTAGTTCTGCAAGCCTGTCGTGCGTATAACGAGCACTTGTCGGAGCATGGTAACAAGCTCTAACTCTGCCATCATGTCGTCTGTGGTGAGCACCCAGTCGCCGTTTGCAAGCTTGGAGTATTCCTGTTTGAACTTCATAGCTGCGACAAAGTTCACGCCAGTGCCTGCTGGGAGCTGCATATCGCAACGTCTTACGTGCAGGGAAGGGTCGTTCAGCACGTACAATTCGCCACGGAAGCCGAAGTCTTGCTGGTTTGCGGGCATGAACTGGAGGCGTATGCACTCGTCGTCGCCCACCTTTACCGTGTCGTCGATGTAGAAGTGGTAGAACGAAATGGCAGTAGAACCGATGGGAGAGGGGAAGCGTGCCTGCAGCAATTCTATCTGGTCGTCGTACAGGTCAATGTCTTTAAAGAGGTCTTTCACGATGGTATTCATCGCTTCGCCTGTCTGTATGAGTTGCGAAATACCCTTCGTGCTCTGTCCCTTGATGATGTCTTTCTCGTCTTTTGGCGACTTTCGGTAAATGTGTTGCGTAACCGTTTCGTCTACGGAGATAGGCAATATCATCTTGTTATTGTAGGGACACATTTCCACTTGTTCCCTTAACCACGGCGCATTCTTGAACATTCCCGTCTCTAACTGTGCTTGGGTGATGTTGTTGAGTGCCATTGTTACCTTCTGGTACTTGTCGTATTGATAGTAATCGTGGTTGTTTAAGTTGGTCTTATGCTTGGCTGCGATAACCTTTCGCATAAGTTCCACGGCTGGATTGTTCTTTCTTGAATACCTGTGGCGGCGTTTCGCCTTTACCACAACGCCTTCCAATTGCTTCGTTGTTGATATTAAAGTAACTAAAAGTTCGTTCGGTGTCTTTTCCGTTATCCTTATCTTGCGTGGCTTGTAGCCCACTGCCGTAACCTCAAGCATTTGTCCGTTGTGCCTTGCAATGGTGAATTTGCCGTACTGGTCGCCCGCAGTTAGAATCTTTAAACTTCTATATGTGGCATTTGCATACGCAATTGTGTCTTGCGTCTGCGCATCAATTACAGTGCAGTGCAAGTCTTGCGCCGCTACCGTTGTTATCCCAATAAATAATCCGAGTAGCAAGAAAGCCATTCTTGCTGCTCGGTTCTGTTGTGTTCTTTTAATCAATTTCTTCATCAGCTTCGTAACCGCCCATTTCGCGGATTGCATTTTTCAGCATGGTGTATTGCTGAAAGAGGTTGTTCACAGCTTCCTCTCCTTGCGTATAATCGTGCATCGGACTCTTGAGATAGAAGCTCAGGAATCGTTGAATACCGTAGCGTCCGTCTCGCGCAGCAAGGTCGCTCAGGAGGGCAAGGTCGAGCAACAGCGGTGCAGCGAGGATAGAATCGCGGCAGAGGAAGTTAATTTTAATTTGCATAGGATAGCCCATCCAGCCAAAGATGTCGATGTTGTCCCAACCCTCCTTGTCGTCGTTGCGAGGCGGATAGTAGTTTATGCGCACCTTGTGGTAGATGTTTCCGTAGAGGTCGGGCTGCTCGTCGGCTTTGCAAATCGTTTCTAAAGTAGAGAGTTTGCTCACTTCTTTCGTGCGGAAATTGGCAGGTTCGTCGAGCACAAGTCCGTCGCGGTTGCCCAGAATGTTGGTTGAGAACCAGCCATTCAAACCCAATGCACGTGTTTTAATGATAGGAGCGAATCCCGATTTCACAAGTGTCTGCCCTGTTTTGAAGTCCTTTCCAGCAATTGGCATACGTGTTTTTTCTGCCAATTCCCACATAGCAGGAATGTCTACCGTTGTGTTTGGCGCACCCATAATGAAAGGACAGCCTTCTGCAAGTGCAGCGTAGGCATAGCACATAGACGGCGCAATGTGTTCGCGGTCGTCGGCTTTCATAGCTGCTTCGAGCTTTTCGAGCGTGCCGTGGAACGCTTCTTCGTAAGGCACATATATCTCTGTCGATGCCGCCCACAGCACTACGACACGGCTGACACCTTTCTCCAGCTTGAAGTTCTGTATGTCCTTGCGCAGTTCTTCTACCATTCCCCAACGTGTTACGCCTTGCTTCACGTTGTCGCCGTCGATGCGTTTCGCATAGTTCTTATCGAAAGCAGCCTTCAATGGCTTAATGGCTTCAAGCTCATCGCGTACAGGTTCGATGTCCTTTGCTTTCAAAACTTCGGCATAGACAGCCGCTTGATAAGCGTTTTGCGGGTACACGTCCCATGTTCCGAACACGACGTCGTTCATATCGGCAATTGGTACGATGTCTTTATAGTGAAGATATTTCTTGTCTTTTCCTTTGCCAACACGTATCTTGTCGTATTGTGTCATTGCTCCGACAGGCTTTGCCAAGCCTTTGCGAGCCATTAACACACCGGTCATAAATGTAGTTGTTACGGCTCCACAGCCTACTACCATGATGCCTAATTTACCTTCTGCGGGTGCAACTTTTCCCTGTTTCATTATTTATTAGTTTTAAAATTTTGAACGGATTGTTAGACTATTTATTGTTATTTCTATATATGCTTTTTAGCTTTTTCATATATTCAGTTCCTTCAAGCTCGTTATCACACGGTCTGCCACGCCCTGTTCCTGCTCGTCGGGTGTCCAGCTTTCGCCTTTTATCCATACGGTTTTGCAGCCGATGGAATGGGCAGGCACAATGTCTTTATCGTAACTATCGCCCACCACAACGATGTTTTCGGCAGGCAACTGTAAGGCTTCGACGCCCAGCTGATAGATGCGTGGGTCGGGCTTGCGCACCTTTACCACTGCGCTCTCTATGATTTCCTTGAAGATACCGTCTAAACCGAACTCTTGCAGCACTACACCGATGTTGCCATAGAAGTTACTCACCAATACGAGCGGATAGCTTTCCTTGAGTTTCAGCAGCACTTCCTTACTTTCCGCCACGGTTCTGACAACGTCGTTGTAGAGCACTTCCACCACCTTAGCGCGGTTGTTGGCGAGCGAAAAGCCCGTTGCAGCAACCAGTCCTTGCAGTTGCAGATGCTCGAATTGCAGTCTTATCTTCTCTTCCAATGTGCGACGGAAGGTGAAGTCGGGCTGTATAATCGGATTCTTGCCCAACGTTCGCTCGGCATAAACGTAGGCTTCGCGATATTGTTCCTCCGTTACGGGGAAACCAAGCTGCTCGTAGGCGTGCCAAATCTTCATTCCCCAATGGCAGCCACACGTATCTATGGTTCCGCCATAGTCGAATATATATCCTTTAATCATAGTGCTTCAAGCTTTTAAAAGTTCCCGCATTGCTCGGCAATGGTCTTCGTGTCGTTTGTGCATAAACATATAAACGACGGTGTAGAGCAGAATTTCGACGAAGAGATAAACCCACGGACAGTTTGCCAACACCGTTATATAAAGAAGTATGGCGCGCGAGTTGAACGTCAGGAAGTTGGTCAGCGGCATCAGCGGACGACTGCCTTCGAGAAACCTTTCCTTCCATTCCGCAGGTATGTTCTCCACTGTTCCGTAGCGTTCGCTGAGTTCTTGTCGAAGTTTCTGGAACTCTGGCGTGCGTCGTTCTTGGTTTCTGCAGTAGTTCTGATAGTTGGAATGGAACGCCCAGTCCCAAAACACGCCCTTCTTACCCTTCAAACTCTCCACGATAGCGTGCTCCGTTGCATAGCTGTCGAGCTCCGAACCCGCCTTTCCCTTGAGGAAATAGAGGTGTATCTGTCGATAGTAGTCCGCCAACGAACTTTGCTGTGCGTGGCAAACAAGCCCTGCAATGGCTGCAAGTGCAAGTCCGAAAAGACCCCAAACCTCTGTCGTGCCTGGCATAGGCTGGTGCCAAATGCGCAGCACAATGGCAAGATAGATGGCTGCAAACCACGTGTCGCCTGCGAAACCGTCCAAGCATCGCCCCTTCATAGAACGCTGGTTGGTGAGTCGGGCAAGCTGTCCGTCGGTAGAATCGCAGAGGTTTGCCAGCACCAAGAGCACTACACCTATTATATTATACCACACATCTTGGAAGTAGAACATAGCTCCTGCTGCCACACCCAAGAAGATTGACAAGATGGTAATGGTGTTCGGCGTAACGCCCAACCGATACCACAGCAAGGCAAAAGCCAAGCCAACAGGTCGTGTGAAGTATATATCGAGCCACTCCTCCGTTTCGTCAGACTTCATAGAGGCTTTCAACAGCTCGCTGAATAATTTGTTTTCTATGTTCATATTCGTTTTCTTACAGTTCGGAAACGAAACTGATGCGTCCCGTCCCTACATTTTCTGCCGTGCTGCAACGTAGGCTATGATCGCCCTTGCAGCCTCATCTCTGCACCGTGAGAAGCTCGGCCAATCGTTGAAATCGATGATGCGGAACGCTCCGTCAGCCGTTATTATGGCGTCGCCCCCGTACACAGGCGTTTCGGTAAGTGCGGCAAGGCGGTTGGCGGTCGTTGCCAATGCCTCCAAATCGAAGGGGTAATGGTGGGCAATGCCGTTGCGCTGCTCGTCGCCGAACTTCGTCGTGCCGTCGTCGGTGGGGTAGAAGTAGCGGAAGAATGCCGTACCCTCGACCCCGTAAAACTTCACAAGGTCGCCCTCAATGTGTGCCTGCACCACGATGTCTGTAATGCCCCGACTGCGAAAATCGGCCTTTGCAGCTTCCAGTTCCGCATCGTTGGCACAATACCGAATGTCGTTTCGTGTCTGAGCAGTCTCATCGCCACGCTTTATCCAATAGCCGTTTCCGCCCTCTTGGGGCGGTATGGGAATGTCGGCATTGCGCATCAGTGTCGTTATTCGGCTGCGCTGGCAGTTCCTTATGCCTGCTGCGGGGTTCACGATGCACTTTCCTGCTGCGTATTCTTCGAGCAAAGACAGTGTCTGGGGCATTCGTCCCATATTCAATATCGTGTCTGCTTCGGCAACATCGCCCACCGTCAGCTGACTTTCGGCTACTATTCTGCCCCCCATTGGCAGTGCCACCGCCGTGAGAATGGCAAGGTCTTTCTCTACCGAATTGGGCGAAAAGCGTGGGTCGCGCTGTATGGCTATCGTCCGCATACGGTGCCGTTTAAGAACTGTTCCGCCTTTTCTATGTCGGAAGCGTGGTCGATGTCGAGCACCTTTGTGAAGGGGTGCGCCACCGCTTTGCGTCCGTCGGCAATCAGTGCTCGCTGAAAATTGCGCATTCGGCTTTCGCCTCGCTGCATACAATCATCGAGCGTGCGGAGCGTTTGTGGGTGCAATCCGTAGATGCCGCCCGATATATAGGTGCAGTCAGCCTCGTTTTGGTCGTAGAAACCCGTTATGTTGCGCTGCTCGTCGGTGCCCACGTAGAGTGGCTTTTCGTCGTCTATGTAGGCAGTTACGCCCATATAGGCTTGCACGCCGTTGGCTGTTGCCTGTGTAAAAGCGTCGATGTATGCCTTGAATTCGTCTTCTCGGAAGATGGTGTCTACCGTTGTCAGCACAAACGGTTCGTCGGTCAGCCATTGGCTTAGCTCCGCAAAACTGTGCATAGAACTGGGTGTCGATTTCACCACAAAGCGCAACGGAACGTCCTTTCCAGCCAATCCGTGTTGCTGAATATGGGCGAGATGCTCCTGCACATCGGTCATTTCTTCGTTGCAGATAACCACAATTTCGGTGGCATTGTTGTTGCAGAACACCCGAACAAGGCGGTCTATAAGCCGTTCGCCATTGACTTTCACCAATGGTTTCGGTGCTGTTACGCCTTCTTTTGCAAGTCGCGAGCCGTTTCCTGCGGCAATAATGGCATACTTCATTGTCTGTTTTTCTGCTTGACGAAAATTGCTTTTATTTCATTTACATTACAAAGATACGCCTTTTTAATTGAAAACGAGAACCGAAAAAGAGGTTTTTTACATTATATAAAAAATAAGGTTAAATTCTTCTTTCAAGGCTGAAAGAGAGCCAAGAATAGTGTAAATATTTTTCACAAGCATAGCTGTTGTGTAACTGCTTATTTATCAAGGCTTTGCAAAACCTGTTGTTTTGCGTTCCAAAAGCGGCTGTTTTGCACGGTAAAAGCGTAGGTTTTGCGTTGCAAAACAGCCGCTTTCGCAGTGCCAAATCGAAATTAGTGTTTTTCTTCAGAATTATCTTTACAAAATCGAAGCGTTTTCCACGTGTTATCCTAGAATTTCTAGGAGGTCTAGAAAATCTAGAAATCCTAGAATAACTATAAGCCCCAACCCCCTCAAACCCCTACCACAAGAGCACTACCCACCACATTCCGCACACCTCCAAACGCTGCCTTACTGTGTTATTTTCTACGAAAAGCACAATAAAAACGTAAAAACTTTTGGGCTGCTATCTATTTATTTATTATCTTTGTAACTGAAAACGTAATAATAAATCCTATAATAAGCAAATGTTAAAACTACTTATTCAGCTGCAGATAACGAAGAAACGCCGCAATTTTAAGTGGAAAAACTTTTTCCTCGCTGCCTACTTTTATGCTCTTATAGCCATAGTGTTTGTTTCTTCGCTTGCAGGTGCAGGCGATGAAGTATGGAAGATGTTGGCGGAACTGAAGTGGGAAAGCATTGTCCCCGTAATCGCCTCAATGATGCTATTGCCCGATATAATAATGAAATTGATATTCAAATCGGACTCTGCCATTATGGACGCCTACATTAAGTCGCGCCCTGTGAGCAAACGAACGTGGATTCGCTTCGTCGCCATTACCCACCTTGCAGACTTCTGGACAATGGCTTGGGCACTGCCTGCTGCCATCGGCTGTTTCTTTGCAATGCCTTTCGGCACAGCCTTAGCATCGGCATTGTTGTTGCTTTCCGCATCATACACAAACAGTTTGGCTATCGTTGCTCTCCGCACCGCACAGGGTTGGGAGTGGAAGTCGGCAGTAATAGTGGGCTGGATTATGTGGTCGCCATTGGCATTTATACACGGACTGAACCTCTTTGGAATGTCGTGGGGCATACACATTGCCTATTTCTTTGCGCTCATCGCTATAGCCCTCTATCTCGAACTCTACTATTTGGGCTATTTGCGCAGCTACGACGAGAACAAGCGGAAGCAGAAAAACGTAAGCAAGTCGCGCCGTTCGGCGTTCTTTATAGAGATGCGTCCTTTCCTTCGTGGCAAGCGATTGCGTATGCTTGTTATATTTCCGATTCTGTTTATCGCGCAGACTTTTTGGTACGCATCTATTGGTTACGAAGAACCTGATACAATTAATACCAACTTGTTTCTACCCCTTGCCATTATCATAATGCCCATTGTGATGCTGCAACTTACGTTTGCGCTGGAAGGAAACTACTTCGATGGTTTGTGGACACGCCCTGTAAGCATTGAGCGACTGCTGTTGCGCAAATACTATACAGCCGCTCCGTTGGCGGTAGGTAGTTTCTTGTTGCTGCTCCCCACTTACTTCTTGTTCGATACAAACCTCTTTATACTGGTTAGCAGTATGCTCTTTTCGATTGGCTTTGCCAATCTTGTTATGCTCACTTACTGTTTCCGAACCAAGGCAATGGATATTTTTGCGTCGGGTTTTATAAACACACAAGGTACCGATTTCAGTGCTTCGAGCTTTGCAATCGCCTTCACGGTGATGTTGGGACCAATGCTGCTGATAAACGTTTTACCTGAAAACGTTTATTGTATCTTGCTCAGTGCACTGGGCATAGTCGGATTTTCTGCACACCGATACGCTATTGCATGGATAGCACGCCGCTACGAAGCAAACCGCTATAAACACTTTGAACGTTACAGAAGCAAATAACAGCGGAACAAAACATTTATACAAGAAAAATAAAACATAAGAAAACAATAGCCGAATATGGAAATAAAGATAGAGAATTTAAAGAAGATTTACGGACAGAACACCGTGATAGACATACCCGAACTGACGCTACACAAAGGCGAACTCATAGGATTGGTGGGCAATAATGGGGCAGGAAAGACCACGCTGATGCGTCTGATACTCGACCTTATCAGTGCCAACGAGGGGCGAGTGCTGTCTAATGGCAGTCCTGCAAACGAGTGTTTCGAGTGGAAAAAATACACAGGGTCGTTCATTGATAAAGGTTTCCTCATCGACTACTATACGCCTGAAGAGTTCTTCGACTTCGTTGCGGGCGTCTACGGCATCGACGACACAACGCTTGCAGAACGCTTGAACAGCTTTGAATCGCTGATGCGCGACGAGATTATGAGCACAGGGAAACTTATTCGCGACTTCTCTGAAGGCAACCGACAGAAGATTGGCATCATCGGAGCAATGATTGTGAACCCCGAAATACTCATTCTCGACGAGCCTTTCAACTATCTCGACCCTTCGTCGCAGATAAACATAGCACGCATTATACACGAGGTAAACCAGCAACACGGCACCACCGTGCTGATTTCGAGCCACAATCTAAACTTCATTTCCGAAATTTGCAACCGCATTATATTAATGGAAAAGGGTGTTATCTTGAAGGATTTAACCAACGCCGACGAAGCTGCAGCCAAGGAATTGCAAAGCTATTTCGAAGGAATGTAGGCGCAACGGCAGGAACATAATACAATAAAGATATGATACAGAGAATGCTTTTAACTACTTTCGTCTGCCTTTCTGCCACACTTTCTACTTATGCAAAGCCGAAAGAAGGAGGGAAAATAGACAAGGTAAAGTACGAAATTACCTATCGTACGAAAAGCGTTATCGACACCACGAAGGTCGATTCGCTCGGCAATTTCATCTACAGCGAGGAGGATATGCGACTCGAGGTGGGCGAGCAGGTGAGCTTCTTTTATAGTTATTCCAACGCTCTCTACGAGCAACAGCGCATCGAAATGATGAACAAAGGCAACTTTTCAGTGCCTAATATGCGAGGTGGAAGCATCAATTGGAAGCTATTCAAGAACTTCCCAACAGGCAAAACAACTTACGTAGACAATGTTTTCCGTGATGGATTTCGTGTTGTAGAACCCATAGAACAACCCCAGTGGGAGCTGATATCCGACAGTACAGCCCGCATTCTCGGCTACGACTGCCAGATGGCATGCTGCAATTACAAAGGCAGACAATGGTTTGCATGGTTCACAACCGATATTCCAATCGACAACGGACCGTGGAAATTGGACGGATTACCGGGACTTGTGCTCCGTGCATACGACAATTCCCGCCACTATATTTTCGATTGTGTAGGCTTAAAGCAAACCGACGGCACACGCGACATAGTGTTCGATGACCGCTTTAACAGCTACGAGGAAACCTCTATGCGCAACTTGCAGCGACTCAAAGCCAACACCACGCCTATGGATATTATGAATAGAAGTGGCAAAGATGTAACGTTCAAGGTAGTAAGCGGCAATGTTCATGGCAAGCTAACCGAAGCACAGCAAGAGTCAATGCGCAAGCAAATGCAGAAAAGACAACCACAAAACCCAATAGAAAGATTATGAAACGTATTATTTTAACATCGGCAGCACTCGCCCTTGCAGTGCTTACTATGAGTGCAAAGCCTAACAAAAAGGACGAAAACAAAGTTATCGACAAACTCAAGTACACCATTACCTATCGGACAAAGAGCGTACGCGACACCACAAAACTCGACTCGGTGGGTCGCTATAACTACGGAAACGAGGATACGCAGCTCGAAGTTGGCGAGAAGGTAAGCTACTTTTACAGTGCCACCCGCCGCGCTTATATGGAGAATTTACTGAAGTCTCTTGATGGAAGAAGCGTTCAAATACAAGGCTCAAACCCCGCGCGTGGCAACCTTTCGATGGACTTTTATCGTGGCTACCCGACAGGAAAGTCTACTTATTTAGACGAGGTGCTTGGCGAAAAATTCCGCATCACGGAGCCTTTGGAGCAACCGAAGTGGGACATTATAGCCGATAGCACAAAGCAAATTCTCAACTACGATTGCCAAATGGCGCGCTGTACGTTCAAAGGACGCACATGGACGGTATGGTTTGCTGCCGATATTCCGTTGGATAACGGACCTTGGAAGCTGTGCGGACTGCCAGGATTGATACTCCGTGCTTACGATGCCAAGCAGCAATACATCTTCGATTGCGTCGGTATGAAGCAGGCTGGAGAAGGCGAAAACATTATTTACGACAGCAAGTTTGACAAGTATAGTACTTCAACAATGAAAGAATTTATAGATTATCAGCGCAAGGCACTGCCCGAAGATATATTTGCAGCGAAAGGAATAAAGATAGAAGTGTCCGAAGAAATGAAATCGGAAGTGCAGCAATTATTGGCGAAACCGCAGCCCAGTAACCCACTTGAGCTGTACTAATTTGCTCTTTCGGATATGCAAGACTTGCCCACTATAAGGCTCAGAAGGGCTTGTTGCCACTGCAGCAAGCCTTCTCCGAGCACACAAAACTTATTCTACCAAACCATTTATAACGTTATTTACAATGAAAACAACACCGACAGCCACCGCCCAAACAACCTTCCTGCTTTCGTCGAAGTGGGGCAGGGCGAGGGCTATTGTATCTTTCCTATTCCTTATTTTCACCCTTTCCTTATCGGCACAAGACCGCATTTCGGGCGTTGTCGTGGACTCTTTAACCCATAAACCCATCGTAAAAGCCAACGTAATGTTGCTGAAAGGCGGCAAGGTTGTTACCTTTTGCCGCACCAACGATAAGGGCGAATTCAGCCTTTCGCACAGCACTGCCAACCTGAAAGAACTTCAATTGCAAGCCACAGCATTGGAATACGAGAGGAAACGCATACGCATTGCCGCCCCAACGGGCAACCGCATAGCAATGGCGCAGAAGGTTTTTGAGATGCAAGAGATAACGGTGAAGGCAGGACCGATAACGGGTGGCAAGGACACCATTACGTTCGACCTCACCCGTTTCGCATCAGAAAGGGACAATTCGTTGAAAGATGTGTTGGCAAAACTGCCTGGCGTGCATGTCGGAAGCGACGGAAAGATAAGTGTAAACGGCAAGGACATCAGCCGTTTTACGGTAGAAGGGCTCGACCTTAGCGACGGAAGGTACAACAAACTCACCGAAAACATAAAGGCAAAGGACGTGAAAAAGGCAGAGGTAATAGAGCACGACCAACCCATTAAGGCTTTGCGGAACAAGGTTTTCAGCGACAATGTAGCGATGAACGTAACGTTGAAGGACGATGCACGCGACCGTCTTTCGGTAACGTTGCGCCCCTATCTTGCCATCGGAAAGCCTACCCACGTGGCAGGTTCTGCCAATGCAATAAGCATAGGTAAGCGCAGGCAGGTGATGTACGATGCCATATACGACCGTCGGGGCAGAGATGTGGCGCAGTCGGGCTTTGCTTTTGTCGCCGACTATATGGCACCGCAGCCTGCAAACCTCTCGTCGTGGTACTCCGTTCCTACGCTTAAAGCACCGATAGAAGCCGACCGCCTGCGTTTCAACACGTCGCAGAGTTACAGCATCAGCCGATTGGTGAAGACGAAAAACGATAGCCAAGTGCGCATATCTGCCGACTATTTCCGCAACATTCTTCGCCAAAACACAGCCAACAGCTCTACTTACTACTTTGCCGAAACGCCTACAACCACCACCGAAAAGCATCGTATGATGCTGAAGAAAGACGTCTTCAACTTCAGCATAGACAAGAAAATAAACACCGAAAAGCACTATGGTTCGATGCGTTTCAGTGTGAATGCCAAGCAGGACGATGCCCTCTCGGAACTCGAAAGCACAGGGCACGCCAACCTTTCGCAGCGGGTTCGCACGCCAGAAGCGAACGTGAAAGGCTACATTACCACCACGCAAAATCGTGAGTGTGGCACACTCTCCCTGCAAACCATCGTAGATTATCACCACGCACGCAATGATTTGTATATCAATACTAACCGTGAGAGCATTCAATCGAACCTTTGGCACAACAACAGTGAAGTGGCTTGGCGAACTACAAAGAATGGTTTTACGCAGAAATACAACTTCGATGTAGACTTCCAACACCTGAATGTGCGCAACGGACACACACTGTTGGCTTTCAATTCATCGCCATCGCTCACCTACAATAAAGGCAAGTGGCGCGCCTCGGTGCGTCAGGGAATGGCATTGAAGTATTTCACACAGCAGCGCAAGTGGTACTTCCTTGTGTCGCCATCACTGTATGCAAACTATAAAAAGAGCAGTCGCACCGAAACGAATGCGTCGTTTGGCTACAACCAATCCATACAAGGACTGTCCGATTTCGCCCTCGACAGATACCAAACCAACTACCGCACGTGGCGAGTATCGCCCACGTTTATGCCTCGTACCCATTCGCTAAATTTCAATTTTACACACAATTACAAACGTGTAGTAAAGGAATTCTTCAGTAACTTCTCGCTTATGGCAAACCGCATGTGGAGCAATTCGGTGGTGGATATGCAGATTAGCAATGGCAACTACCTTATGACGTATGCCCAACACAACACGAAAAACACTAATTTAACGGGGCGTTTCTGGTTTTCAAAAGGCTTCTACAAACAGCATTTCAAGACATCGTGCGGCATTTCGGCAAGTTATGGAGACGGCGAACAATACACCGCAGGCAAGGTGGTGGGCTACAAATACCGTTCATTAATGCTTTCGCCATCGCTCACTTATTCGCCTTCGTGGGCATTTGTAACCTACAGTGGCGACTTCACTCTCAGCAAATCAATGTCCGACAATGCGTCTATGGCATCACGTTTCAATTGGAAACAGAGCCTGACGCTTACTTCCACCATTCAGAAAGTAGACCTTTCGCTGTCGGGTATTTACTATCACAACCAGCTTGAGGGCGCAACGCTCAACACGTTCCTTGCCGATGCAAAGGTAACTTGGCGACAAAAGAACTTCCTTGTGCTTGCTACGCTTGCCAACATATTCAACAAACGCAACTATGTAGAAACATCATACAGTGGTGTGGGCATCTTTACAAACAGCTACGAACTGCGCCCACGAGAACTGATACTTTCCTTTGAGTTCAGGTTCTAAAGCCGAAGAAGGACTCCATAAATGTGTAAATATTTTTTACAAGCGTATCTACCGCATAACAGCCTTATTATCAACGCATTGTAAAACCTATTGTTTTACGTTCCAAAAGAGCCGCTTTTACCTTGCAAAAGCGGCTCTTTTGCGTTGCAAAACCTACGCTTTCGCAACGTCAAATCGAAATTACCGTTTTCCTTCCGAATTATCTTTACAAAATCAAAGCGATTTTCACGTATTGTTTCTAAAGTTTCTAAGCGTTCTTGTAAAAGCCAAAGCATACTAAAAGATGCGTGCCACTTGCTGTCCTCCAATTACTGCAAGGAAGCCAACAAGAAGGCTGGCAAAGGTATAAAGCAACGCCGTGGTGGGCATTCCTTCTTTCAACAGCGTGGCATTCTCGTTCATAAAGGTTGAGAAAGTGGTAAAGCCGCCACATAATCCTGTTGTCAGCAGCAGGCGAGTGTTAGGACTGAGCAAACAGCCAATGGGCAAAGCCGAAACAAAACCAATGACGAAGCAGCCCAGAACATTCACGGCAAACGTGCCAAAAGGGTAGGGAGAAACCACCATAACCGACAACATACGTGTTACAAGGTAGCGAACAACGCCACCGAAAAAGCTGCCGAAGCCCACAAGCATAATGTTTTTGAACATCTGTTTTTTATGTGCAAAAATACGAAAAATGCAATTAATAAACAAACTCGCATCGGTTTTAAAAAGAAAAATAGTAACTTTGTCGCTCCAAACACGCCTTGTCAAAGGCGCATGACAACGACAATTTTACAAGCAAAGATGATATACCCCAACAATTTTGAGCAGAAAATAGGTTTCAACGAAATACGCACACTCTTGCACGAGCACTGTCTTTCCACGCTCGGACGCGAGCAGGTAGACAGTATGGAGTTCTCTACCGACACCACACAAGTAAACCGCTGGTTGGCAGAAGTGCGAGAGTTTCGCCGCATTCAGGAAGGTGCAGAAGCCTTTCCGCTCGATAATGTGTTCGATGTTCGGGCGAGTGTGGCACGCATTCGCCTCGAAGGCACGTATATGGAAGAGAGCGAACTCTTCGATTTGAAGCGTTCGTTGGAAACCATCATTGCGATTGTGAAATTCCTAAGCGCAGGCGACGAGTTGCCCAATGGCGACATTCAGCACACTTATCCTGCCCTCTATGCCCTTGCCGACGGCGTGGCTACATTCCCTATATTGGTGCAACGCATCAGTCAAATCATCGATAAATTCGGCAAAATGCGCGATTCGGCATCGCCCGACTTGCTCCAAATCCGCCGAGAACTGGCACATATGGAAAGCAGTATATCACGCACGCTGAACCGTATCTTGCAATCGGCGCAGAGCGAAGGCGTGGTAGACCGTGATGTTACGCCGACGATGCGCGACGGCAGACTGGTTATCCCCGTTGCACCGGGTATGAAACGCAAAATATCGGGCATCGTTCACGACGAGAGTGCCACAGGAAAGACGGTCTTCATAGAGCCAACCGAGGTGGTGGAAGCCAACAACAAGATACGCGAACTTGAGAACGAGGAACGCAAAGAGATTATCCGCATACTCCGAGAGTTTGCCAAACTGGTGCGTCCGCACATTCGCGAAATCCTCGACTCGTATCATTTCCTCGCACTTATCGACTTTATTCGTGCAAAAGCAGAGTTGGCTCGTATGTTCAAAGCCATTGAGCCAGAAGTCGGAACAGAACCTTACGTAGACTTCATTCGTGCCATTCACCCGCTACTGCAGCTTTCGTTATCGAAGAAACAGCGCACGGCAGAGAACAGCGATGCCCCTTTGGCAGTGGTTCCGCTCGACATTCAACTCACAAAAGAGAAACACCTGCTCATTATTTCTGGTCCCAATGCAGGCGGAAAGTCGGTTTGTCTGAAAACCGTCGGACTGCTTCAGTATATGCTTCAGTGCGGTCTTTCAATCCCAGTGAGCGAGCGTTCCACCGCAGGAACGTTTCGCAACCTCATGATTGACATAGGCGACGAGCAGAGCATAGAGAACGATTTGAGTACCTATTCGTCGCATTTGATGAACATGAAGAACATGATGAAGCAGGCAGACCGCCACACGCTCATCTTAATCGACGAATTTGGAACGGGCACAGAGCCGCAAATAGGCGGTGCTATCGCCGAATCGGTGCTGAGACAGTTTTGGAAAAAGCAGGCGTGGGCGGTGATAACGACCCACTATCAGAACCTAAAGCATTTCGCAGAAGACCACAAAGGCGTGGTAAACGGTGCAATGCTGTACGACCGCCACGAGATGCGGCCGCTCTTCCAGTTGGCTATTGGGCGACCGGGCAGTTCATTTGCCATAGAGATAGCACGTAAAACGGGTATTCCAGAAGAAGTTATCAGCGACGCTTCTGTTATTGTTGGTTCTGATTACATACAGAGCGACAAGTATTTACAGGATATTGTTAGAGATAAACGTTATTGGGAAACCAAGCGACAAACCGTACATAGCCACGAAAAGGAGTTGGAACGAACCATTGCCAAATACGAAAAGGAAATGGAAGAGTTGCGCCAAAGCCGTAAGGAAATCATCAAGAAAGCAAAGGCGGAAGCTGAGGAAATAATCCGAGAAAGCAACAAGCGCATTGAAAACGTCATACGAGAAATACGCGAACAACAAGCGGAAAAGGAAGCAACAAAACGACTTCGTCAAGAACTTGCTGAATACGAGGAAGCTATGCTCAACGACTCTATGGCTGCTTTAAACAATAAAAGCAAGACTAAAGCGAAGAAAGCAGCCAACAAGCAAGCAATGCGCGAAGACGGTTTGATGACCGACGAGGAACTGAAAGCAAAGATAGAGAAGATAAAGAATAGGAAAGAACGCCACGAACGCCGCTTGCAAGAAAAGGAAGAACGCAAGCAGAATGCTGCCGAAGCGTTGAAAGCGGCAACACAGAAACGTGCCGAAAACCGCCCAATCGGTATCGGCGATGCGGTGCGCATAAAGGGTCTGACCTCCATAGGCGAGGTTGAATCGACCGATGGCAAGCAGGCAATGGTGATATTCGGCGGTATGCGCACCAAAATGGCGGTTTCTCGGTTAGAACGTGCCGACGATGCTGCAGTGAAAGAAAGTCAAAAGCAGTTCACAGCTTATAATTATAGCCGACAGACATGCGAGACCATTGACCAACATCGCAATCAGTTTAAACAGGAAATAGACGTGCGGGGTATGCGTGCCGACGAAGCTTTGAACCAAGTGCAATACTTCATCGACGACGCCATACTTGTGGGCGTAAGCCAAGTGCGCATACTTCACGGCAAGGGAAATGGCATTCTGCGCACCATGATTAGGCAGTATCTGAACTCTGTTCCAAACGTAAAAAGCTGCCGAGACGAGCACGTTCAGTTTGGAGGAGCAGGCATAACGGTGGTGGAATTATAGGCTCAAAGGAGGTTTGTAGGGTAATATTGCATAGGATTTCTAGAACCTATAGAAATTCTAGTAATTCTATTTAAGAAGTTGAAAACACCTCGCAACTTTGTAAAGATAATTCTGAAGGAAAATGGCAATTTCGTTTTTGCGTTGCGAAAGTGCCTCTTTTGCGATGCAAAACCTACGCTTTTACCGTGCAAAACAGCCGCTTTTGGAACGCAAAACAATAGGTTTTGCAAAGCGTTGATGCACAAGTAGTTAAGCGATAGCTATGCTTGTAAAAAATATTTACAGCGTTACTGCCTTCTTTTCGCATATCAAATAAGCTATCAACACGAAATATCGGTCGTCTCAGATGATAAGAAACGAATGCGCAATGCCGTAGTAGTGGTGCTGCCGATGCGGTATGTTTCGCTTGAGCGACGCCCCACCAACCACATAATTTCGCCGTTTCCATCGACCAATACAAGCTGTTTGCGCTTGCTTACGGCATCTACTTTCAAGTTTGTAAGGTAGTCGCTGACCAGCTTTGAGCCCCTCATTCCAAAAGGACGGAAACGGTCTGCCGTTGCTGTACGGCGCAAAACGAGTGGGAAATGCACCTTTGCTTTGTCTACAACTATCTCGTTTATTGCGGTAGGAATGGTGAAGTTGCTGTCTACCGTCTCTTCTTTTATCTCAATACAGCACTGCTCCGAGTAGATGTATTTGCCTGTTTCGGGCAGTTCCAATGGTTTTGGAGCAGTCTTTTCACGCTGCGAAACAAGCATCATTTTTCTATCGAACAGAAGCGTGTAACTATCTGTTATGTATTCTTTTCCGCTTCCTGATGATAGCGAAGAAGCGATACCCCTTACCTGTGGCGAAGTAAAGCCATAGGGAATGAGCAGATAAAAGAGGAAATATTCGGGAGAAACATAGGCTTTCAGTGCTGCAATGTCGATGCGAAGGTTGGGCAATGCCTGTTTGAGCGTGCCGTCTTGGAGTTGCGAAAACAAAGTGTCTGCATCGCCGTTTTCTACCGACACGATACTTGAAAAGGCACTTTTCAGCGACGCATTGATGATTTTCTGCGCCTCGCCGATGCTTTCCGACATTTTCATAATGGTTTCGTCGAACGACGGATTGATTTCTTTCAGCGTTGGAACAACCTCCAATCGCAGTTTGTTGCGCTTTACATCGGCTACAAGATTACTGCTATCGGTAACAAAGGCTTGTCCTTTTGCAGCCAAATAAGCCTCTATATCGGCTTTGGAACAAGCAAGAAGGGGACGTATAATGTGTTTGTTGCGAGAGCGAATGCCCATCAATCCGCGCAAGCCAGTACCACGAACAAGGTTCAAGAGCACTGTTTCCACCGAATCATCTCGGTGGTGCGCCACGCAAACAGCATCGGCACCAATATCTTGTCGTAAGGTTTCAAAATAGTTGTAGCGCAGTGTACGCGCTGCCATTTCAATACTTACTTTATGCCTTTCTGCATATTCTACTGTTTCAAAGCGAGTTGAGTGCAATTTAATACCTTGTTCCCTGCATAGGTTTATACAATATTCTTCGTCCCGTTGGCTCTCTTTGCCACGCAAATGGAAGTTGCAATGTGCTGCTTCAATGCAATAACCTAACTCTTTGAGTATAAGCAAGAGAGCAATACTGTCTGCCCCTCCAGACAGTCCAACAATGTAACGACCGTCTGGGCGAAGCAGTTTATGGGTGTCGATGTATGTTTTTACCTTATTCAACATAGAGTACTAACCCCTTCAAATATTCGCCTTCGAGGTGATAAATATTAATAGGGTGATCGGCAGGCTGGTGTATTTGATGCAGTATGCGTACCTTTCTACCTGCTTGAGCAGCAGCAGTAAACACAGCTTGACGGAAGCTTTCCTTTGTAACAACTTGCGAACAGCTGAATGTAAACAATATGCCGCCTTTCTTAATGCGTTCAAAACCTTTCACGTTCAGTCGGGTATAGCCACGCAATCCGTTCTTCAATGCACTGCGATGCTTGGCAAATGCAGGAGGGTCGAGCACGATTAGGTCGTACTTTCCATCGTTGTCGTCAAGATATTTGAAGGCATCTTCGCAAATGGCAGCGTGTCGGTTGTCGTTCGGAAAGTTCAATGCAATGTTCTCGTTGGTGAGTTCCACCGCCTTTGCCGAACTGTCTACGGAGTGCACCATCTTTGCTCCGCCACGCATCGCATAGACCGAAAAGCCGCCCGTATAACAGAACATATTCAGCACCGAACGTCCTTTTGCATAATACTCGAGCAAGCTGCGGTTCTCTCGCTGGTCGATAAAGAAGCCTGTTTTTTGTCCTTTCAGCCAGTCAATGTGGAACTTCAGTCCGTTTTCAATGGCAATATTGTTGTCGGTATCGCCGTAAAGGAAGCCATTTTCCTGTCCTAAGTCAGCCTTGAACGGCAGCGTAGTTTCGCTCTTATAATAGATGCTGTCAATCTTTTCGCCCAAAACGGCACGCAAGGCATCAGCTATTTCGTAGCGAGCGACGTGCATTCCCACCGAATGAGCCTGCAATACGCACGTCTTTCCGTACACATCGACGATTAATCCAGGCAGATTGTCGCCCTCACCATGCACCAAACGATAGGTAGTATTAACGGTTTCGCCAGTTGCAGCTACGCTTTCTTCAGGCCGGATTACACCAATCGCCTCCCGTACCGCCACGGCAGCCTTCAAACGGCTTTGCCAAAAGTCGGCATCGATGGACCCATCGTGAAACGAAAGTATGCGAACGGTGATGGAACCGATTTGGAAATGCCCCACACCAATGAAGTTTCCACCGTGCGTATAGACCTTTACGAGTTCGCCTTCTTCCAGTGTTTCGTCCATTTTAAGGATTGCACCAGAGAATACCCAAGGGTGTAAGCGCAGCAAACTCTCTTCTTTTCCTTTCTTTAAAACTATTTTCTTGTACATATCAATCGTTCTTTTGTGTGCCGTCAGTGTCGGTTTCACCGATTCTTTCGGCGTTTTTCGGTTGTGGTTCGGGCACTATTACGGTTTCGTAATTCTGTGTATTGTGCAGTTCCTGCAGTCGTTCGTAAATCTGAATGCACGTCCACGCATCGGTTGCAGCGTAGGTTTTCTGCTGCTCTGTCAGTACGGGTGCTTCCCAGTTCGACAGCTGCTGGCGTTTCGTAATGCGTTCGTGGAAGAGGTTGGCATACAGTTTCTGCAAGCTAAGGTCTTCTATTCCGAACTGACTGACGATGTCTTGAAGGTCGATGAACCGCCCTTTCTTGAATTCGGCACGCTGGTGCAGCATCATAAAATCGTCGTGCAAAGACAGTCCAACCTTCAATACGGTGGTGTCTTCGAGCAGTCGAATGATGCACGGCGGCATACCGATGAGGTTCAAACGGAAGAGAAAACAAATATCTCTCGTGCTTACCTGCAACAGCGCAACCTTATGATGTTGCCCCTTTTTGAATACAGGGCGCGTTTCGGAATCAATTCCAAGAATGTCCGCCGACAGCAAATAATCAACGGCTTTGTTGGCTTCTTCTTCGTTAAGAACCACCACTATCTTACCTTGAAAGGTAACACGGGGCAGGTCTGGAATGCTCTTTTTATCGAACTTGTTGTATAATTTAGTAATCATGATGTCTGTTTCGTTTTGCAAAATTAGCAAAATCTTCTGAAAATATGCCCGATTATATGGCAAATTTTTACTACTTTTGCATTTGGTTTAAACATTTGATAATGGCAAAAAAGAAAACGGAAAGAACTCCGAAAACATTTAGTGAGGCTATTGGCGCACATTATATAATAAACGATAAGACAGGCTTTGTATTTGGTTTGGTATTGTTTTGTCTTGCCGTCTATATAATTTTTGCCTTTGTAAGCTATTTCTCAACAGGGCAAGCCGACCAAAGTCTGGTTACGTCGCTGCGCCCCGGTGAGATAGAAAACAGTGCAAAAGAGTTTCAGAACTATTGCGGTTCTGTGGGAGCGTTGCTGTCTTACTTCCTCATATCGCGTTGCTTCGGTATTCCCGCTTTTCTTATACCTTTATATATCATACTTTGCGGTGTGAAAATGATGAAGGCTTACGAGAAAGTAAACCTTTGGAAATGGTTCTTCGGAACGGCTTTGGTGATGATATGGAGTTCTGTTACCTTTGCCAAATTCCTGACACCGCTGATGAGCGAAAACATTTTCAACCCTGGAGGCGACCACGGAAAGTTCGTTGTAGAGTATGTTGAAAACATCATTGGTTCGCCAGGGCTGCTTGCAATCCTCGCCGTTACGATGATAGCATTCCTTACTTACCTTACTTCAGAAACCATTACGGTGGTGAAGAAGATGCTGAACCCAGTGGGTTATCTGCGCAACAAGGTGAAGTTTACGATTGTTCACCACAACAACGGTAAGGAGGAAATAACCGAAAACACCGATGGAATGGACGAAGAAGCGGTGGAAAAATTCTTGAATACCGAGCCTCAGACGGTGGATTTCCTCGACGACAACCTGCCCGAAGCGATGATAAAGCCAAGCACGAAAGGCAAAAACGCCAACAGAACGGGCACAACAGAAGATGCTGCCGATGCTGAAATAGGTATGACGGTAGACATTCCTGTGGAACAAGAGAAGGCACAAGGCAAGGTAGTGGCAGGCGCAACAGACCTTTCTACCCCCATTAATCCGCACGAACCCTTTACACGTTGGAAGTATCCGACCCTTAATTTGCTGAAGCAATACGACTCGGACAACAACGTAAACTTCGTGGACAAGGAAGAATTAGAGGCGAACAAAAACCGCATTATAAAGGTGTTGAGCGACTTCGGTGTACAAATTCGCAGCATTCGTGCTACGGTCGGACCTACCATTACGCTCTACGAAATCACGCCTGCACAAGGTGTGCGCATCTCAAAAATTAAGAACTTGGAGGACGATATTGCGCTCAGTCTTGCTGCCATCGGCATTCGTATCATCGCACCGATGCCTGGCAAGGGTACTATTGGTATAGAAGTGCCAAATGCAAAGCCTTCTATCGTGTCGATGTTCTCTATTCTGAACTCACGAAAGTTCCAAGAAAGTACGATGGAATTGCCAATTGCGTTAGGTAAAACCATTACCAACGATGTGTATATGGTGGACTTGGCGAAGATTCCACACTTGCTTGTGGCAGGTGCAACGGGTCAGGGTAAGTCGGTAGGACTAAACGCCATCATCACTTCGCTGCTGTATAAGAAGCACCCGAACGACTTAAAGATAGTGCTCGTAGACCCTAAGAAGGTTGAGTTCAGTATCTATTCGCCTATTGCCAAACCATTTATGGCAGCGGTAGAAGAGAACGAAGACGAACCGATTATTACCGATGTGCAGAAAGTGGTGAAGACGCTGAAAGGTCTTTGTGCGCTGATGGACAGCCGCTACGATATGTTGAAGGTTGCAGGAGCACGCAATATAAAGGAATATAACAGGAAGTTCCTGAACCACCAGCTTAACCCTGAGAATGGCCACGAGTTTATGCCGTACATCGTTGTTATCATCGACGAGTTCGGAGACCTTATCCTCACCGCTGGAAAAGAGATTGAAATGCCAATCACACGTATTGCCCAACTGGCACGTGCCGTTGGTATTCACATGATTATTGCGACGCAACGCCCAACCACATCTATCATTACAGGTAACATCAAGGCGAACTTCCCTGGCAGAATAGCTTTCCGAGTGGGTGCCATGATGGACTCTCGCATCATTCTCGACCGCCCCGGAGCGCAGCAGCTTGTAGGTCGTGGAGATATGCTTTACCTTAACGGAGGCGAGCCAACCCGTGTGCAGTGTGCCTTTGTAGACACGCCCGAGGTAGAGGATATATCGAAGTTCATTGCCACGCAGCCTGGTCCTGTTGCACCGTTGGAGATACCTGAACCTGCTACCGATGAGGGAGGAATGGCTGGTGGAAGCCTCGACGAGAACCTCGACCCGCTCTTTGAAGACGCTGCCCGTGCCATTGTGCTGACCCAACAGGGTTCTACAAGTATGATACAACGTCGCTTTGCCATTGGCTACAACCGTGCTGGTCGCCTGATGGACCAGATGGAGAAGGCTGGTATCGTAGGTGCAGCACAAGGTTCGAAGCCCCGCGAAGTGCTCATCAGCGATGAAACGAGTCTTGACTCGTTGCTTTCAACATTGCATAAGTAAATATAGAAGGAGGTATAAAGACAATGAAAATACAACGTTACATTTTATTCGCTTTGGCATTCCTATTGGGTGTCAATGCTTTCGGACAAAGTTCTGCAGATGCAAAAAAAGTGTTAGACAATGCCGCTGCCATCGTTGGACGCCGTGGCGGAGCCGCTGCCAACTTCTCAATCACTGGTGGAGAGATGGGCAGAACATCGGGCAGTATTGCCATTAAGAACAACAAATTCAAGGCAGTAACGCCCGAAACCACCATTTGGTTCGACGGTAAGACGCAGTGGGCATATATGAAGAATACGAACGAGGTGAATATTTCCACGCCCAACGAAGCGCAACGCCTTTCGATGAACCCCTATGCTTTCATTACAATGTACAAAAGTGGCTACCGCCTTTCAATGAAAACAACTACCGACTCGTACATTGTTCACTTGCAAGCCATTCACCCTGCACGCAGTATGCAGGAGTTTTATGTTACCGTTTCGAAGGCTTACTATCCGCAACAGATAAAGATGCTGCAAGGCAAGAAGTGGGTAACGATTAACATCAGCAACTTCCGTGCTGCCTCGCAGGCTAACTCTAATTTCCGTTTCAAGCATTCCGATGCGCCCTCGGCAGAGGTTATTGATTTGCGGTAAAGGCGGTGTTTGGTTGTTCTTTTTAGTTTCTCTAGGAATTCTAGGGGTACTAGGAAGAACTAGAAAATTCGCTTTGAATTTGTAAAGATTATTCCGAAGAAAAACGATAATTGCGCTTTGGCGTTGCGAAAGCGGCTGTTTTGCAATGCAAAACAGCCGCTTTTATCGTGCAAAACCTACGCTTTTGGAATGCAAAACAATAGGTTTTACAAAGCTTTGATAATGGGAATGTTATACAACACTTGTGCTTATAAAAAATCTTTACACTTTTATTGCCTGCTTTCCACCTATATAATAAGGTGTGTGAGCGAAATGGAGTAGGGCAGTAAAGGATTCTTCCGATTCGGAAAGACGAAACTATGCGCTTGCTTGCAGTAAGTACATGCGGTTGCAAAGTTTCTTTTCAAGCAAATGTTTTTAATTGGTTGCCACTGTGCTTAAAGCTATCTTTCAGTCTTTCTGTCGCTTTGTAAGTTCCTTTATGTTGATAGATTTCAATTCTTTCAGATAGGCAGCATGCGCCTTTTCCACCTTATTATATACGTCCCTGTCCCACGCATTGTTGGGGGAAATGCCTAAAAGGGCAAACTTAGAAGCAGGTGCGGCTTCCAAACGGGCTACCATTTCGCCCACAGTTATGTTGCTTGTGTCGTGTGTAGGCGTATAGGTTACCTCGTCGGTGGCAGTAGAATGGTTTTCCGAAATAAGTTCCACCTCTTTCAGTTTGTGGAGTATGTCCATCGTAACACGCAGCGGAATACGTGTCAGCGTTTTTAATTCCAATGCCGTGTAGGGACTTTCGCCGTCTGAAAAGCGTTGGCAGATGTGGCTCAACACGGTGGCACTCATCACGAGAAGGTCGTTATGGCACACGTCTTTCGTTTCTACAAGGAACTCGTAGTACTCCAAATTCTGGTTGGTATAGCTGAGTTCGGCGCAGAACAGGCAGATATACCACGACGCAAGTATCCACAACATAAACAGCGGAAGTGCTGCAAACGAGCCGTAGATGGCGTTGTAGCTTGTAAGGAATATCTGTCCGTGAATGTAAACCGCTTGCAGACAGAGCATCAGCAGGCTGGCTATCATTGCAGGCACTATGGTTTTCGAGATTTTTACCTTCGCATTGGGCATGAAAACATAAAGCGCGATGAACATAAGGGTGAGAATTATCCACGGCACAATGTAGCGGAGCGAGAAGCGGGCAATGGTTCCAAGAACACGAAGACCGTTCAGATTTTCCATAAAACTGTAAAAGTAGATGCTCAAACCCGACATTATGATGATGGCAATGGGCACGAAGAACATCATAGCGGTGTAGTCTATGAGCACCCGACTGAAGGGGCGTGTGTCCTTTACCTGCCATATACTGTCGAAAACCCGCTCTACGGTGTTTATCAACGAGAATACACTGTAAAGCATAATCACCAATCCGATACCGATAAAGATGCCTGTTTTGGCGTGAGAAAGGTAAGAACGGGTGAGCGTCAGCAGCCAATCGGCGGCTTGTGGTTGCGCCGACAGCATTTCGCGGAACTGTGTTTCGATGAACTTACCGAAGCCAAAGCCGTTCGCAATCGCAAATATCATAGCAGCAATGGGCACTATTGCCATTATCGTAGAGAACGAAAGCTGCGTCGTAGCTGCGATATGGTCGCGTTCCAAGAAGAATTTTATGGCGAGATAGAGCTTTTGCAGCTGTCTGATAACTATGTTCCTGCGTTTCGAGCGTTGCTCTGTTTTCAGCCACATTCCTGTGGTCAAGAAGTATTTTATGTTGTCTATGTCTATCTTCATTGTCGTTCCTGTTTCGTAAAAGGGTAGGGGTTACTGTGCAAACTTAATAAAAAAAGGTGAAATCAGCAACGATTTCACCTTTTTATATTTGCACATATTGTAACTTTCAGATAAAAAATCAGAAAGCAGCCGTATATGATAAACCTTGTTTTTTACTTTATCAAATCCACCGAACGCTTAATGAACTTGTCAAGCGCAGCACCTTTCAGCATACCATTTTGCAAGAGTGCGAGGTCTATAAGCTGATGTATGGCGTTGTTGCCCTTTGCGTAATTGGCGATTACATCGTTCTTTTCGGTGCGCTGTTTGCTGAGCGATTCCTCCGTATTCTTGAGGTCGTCTTTCTCTTCTTGCGTAATTTCTTCTGCCTTCTTCTTGCCTTGTTCTTGGCGCAAAGCAGCTTCACGAGCCTGCAAGCCCTTTATTTCGCTGAGGATAGGCTTCAGCTTTTCGGCTGTCTCGGCATTGCCTTCTTCGAGTATTCGCTTCACAAGTGCGTGGTCAGAGTTCAGCACAATAGTGTAAGTGTCAGGCATTTGCGCATAGAAAGCCATACCTTGCTGATATTGGCTCATCTCTTTCATACGGCGCATATATTCGTTTTGCGTTGCCACAACAGGCTGTGCGGTTTCGCCCAACGCTTCTACTGCCACCATAAATTCAGCTTTCTCCATCTTAGGCACCTGCGATTGGAAAGCCTGCGTAAGCAAATCGGTGTCGTTTTCGGCAAGTTTCTGCTCGTTGTCGGCGTTGTCTTTCACGATGATGCGGTCGATTACGTCAGAATCTACACGTACGAAACGCGACTTTTCGAACTTCTGTTCGAGCATCGAAACAGCAGGAACGTCCAACTGTCCGTCTGCCAAGACAACGGAATAACCCTTTGCACGTGCCGCCTCGATATACGAATACTGCTCCTCCTTGTCGGTTGCGTAGAGGTAAATCAGCGTTCCGTCCTTGTCGGTTTGGTTGTCTTTGATGAGTGTGCGGTACTCTTCGTATGTGAAGTTCTTGCCGTCTACGTCGGTAAAGAGCGAGAAATCCTTTGCACGGTCGTAGAAATCGGGCTGCGAAAGCATACCGTAGTTCACGAAAAGCTTCAGGTCGTTCCACTTCTCTTCGTATTCCTTGCGGTTCTCTTTGAATATTCCGTTCAGGCGGTCAGCCACTTTCTTGGTGATGTAAGTAGATATTTTCTTCACGTTGGCATCGCTCTGCAAGTAGCTGCGGCTTACGTTCAGCGGTATATCGGGCGAGTCTATGACACCGTGGAGTAGGGTAAGGAACTCTGGCACAATGCCTTCAACTTGGTCGGTAACGAACACTTGGTTGCAGAAAAGCTGTATTTTGTTGCGCTGAAGTTCTATGTTGTTCTTCACACGTGGGAAGTAGAGGATACCTGTGAGGTTGAAAGGGTAGTCCACATTAAGGTGAATCCAGAACAAAGGTTCGTCGTTCATTGGGAAAAGTGTGCGGTAGAAGCTCTTGTAATTTTCGTCGCTCAATCCCGTTGGTGCCTTTGCCCACAGTGGTTCCACACTGTTTATAACGTTGTCTTCGTCGGTTTCAACGTTCTTTCCGTCCTTCCATTCAGTGCGTTTGCCGAATACAACGGGCACAGCCATAAACTTACAGTACTTGTTGAGCAGGCTCTCAATCTTCTGTTTCTCCAAAAACTCCTTGCAATCGTCGTCGATGTAGAGCACAATGTCCGTACCACGACCCGCCTTCTCTGCATCTTCGAGCAAGAACTCTGGGCTTCCGTCGCAGCTCCACTTCACTGCCTGCGCATCGTCGCGATAGCTTTTCGTAATGATTTCCACCTTTTTAGACACCATAAAGGCTGAATAGAAACCGAGACCGAAGTGTCCGATAATGGCTTCTGCCTTATCCTTGTACTTGTCTAAGAAGTCTGTAACGCCCGAAAAGGCTATCTGGTTGATGTATTTGTCGATTTCTTCGGCTGTCATACCGATACCGTTGTCGCTGATGGTGAGCGTTCCTGCCTTTTCGTCGAGGCTTATGCTGACTTTAAGGTCGTTGGTTTCGCCTTTAAATTCGCCCGTTGTAGCGAGTGTGCGCAACTTCTGTGTTGCATCGACAGCATTGGAAACCATCTCACGAAGGAAGATTTCGTGGTCGGAATAGAGGAATTTCTTGATAACAGGAAAGATGTTTTCTGTTGTTACACCTATTTTACCTTTTTGCATAGTTGTATGTTTTATTTGTTAATTTCTATCTGCCTGTAGTTTTACAAATAGTGTGCCAAAGTATGTTAAGTGGCGAAAGAAACCCTTAACCGATAGGTCTTTATTCGTCAGATTTTCGGTTTTGCAGCAATTTTATTGTTCTTTCTTTCGTTATTTCCTATTTAATTTTATACTTTTGCATTCACAATTAAGTCTATTAAAGCAAGATAAGAATTAACTTACTATATATAATAAGGTGGAAAAAAGCAATTTGGAAACCTAAAATATATAAGTATTAACCACATGAGTGCAAAGAAAATGGTAAGCCGTGGACAGGTACATGTCTACACGGGCGACGGCAAAGGCAAAACGACAGCAGCTTTTGGACTGGCTCTGAGAGCCTGTATGTCTGGCAAAAAAGTATTTATAGGGCAGTTCATTAAATCGATGCGCTATAACGAAACACGCATTGCAGATTTCTTCGAGAATATATCTGTCGAGCTGTTTGGCTGTGGTTGTATGCTGATGCGCGCACCCGACGAGGCGGACAAGCAGCGTGCGCAGGAAGGTTTACGCAAGTGTGCGGAGTGCTTGAAGTCGGGCGATTGGGACATGGTGGTGTTCGATGAAATCACGATAGCACTGAATATGGAACTTATTGGTATCGAAGAACTTATAAAAGCACTCGACAACAGAGCCACTAAAACGGAAGTTGTGCTGACTGGCAGATACGCTCCGCAGAGGCTAATCGACTATGCCGACCTTGTAACCGATATGCAGGAAGTGAAGCATTACTATGCCAACAAAGGACTTTTGTCGCGCGAAGGCATCGACCGATAACCACGCAAGGCAAAGCAAACAACCGTTTGTTTCCGTATAGAAAATTATCAGCAGAATACGAGAAGCAATCGTTCGTTTTGTCAAAATAATTCCCTTAAAAAGTGATAACTGCGTTTTGACGTTGCGAAAGCGGCTCTTTTGCAACGCAAAACCTACGCTTTTACCGTGTAAAACAGCCGCTTTTGGAATGCAAAACAATAGGTTTTACAAAGCATTGATACAGAAGTAGATACACAATAGTTATTGTTGTGAAAAATATTTACACGTTTCCTGCAGTTTTAAAGCCTTACTTTTATAAACTAATGGGTATTATGATAAATAGTGTTTATGGCTTTTATATCATCGAAATATTGCATAAGTCAAGGCAAAAACAAAAATCCACGTTATGATAATACCCTATCAAAACGTGGATTTTCAATAAATCTTCTGTTTTAAAAGAAAAATATTTTATACTACATCGCCTGTATCATCGACTGCAACTTCTTCTTCGCCACGTTTCACATCGCCTGCATAAGTAACGAAATAGAAACCTTTGTTCGGTGTCCATTCCATACAGAACAATTCTGAAGGAGCATTAAAGCCATTGCGCTTGATATTGCGAAGCACCCACGCCGAAGTACGGTCGCACTGTCTTAATGTGCTTTCAACAATCTCGCCATTGTTCACAAGCAAGAAAGAAGCCGACATATTTCCTGGAGAAAGTACGGTTACTGCACCGTTGGCTTCAAAAAGTACGTCATCGACATCAAACATAGAGAAGATTCCTTTCTGTCTTAACAACAGGCGGAACTGCTCCATTTCGAGGCTGTTACGCTTAAAGTTCTTGAAGTTTATAACACCGTCTTTCACGAGAAGCACGCTCTCTCCCTTAATGAAATGGCGCAAACGAGCCGACCGCATCGCAAAACGAACAAGCATGTTGAATGCCGTCCACACTGCCAAGGCAAAAAGAATATGCCACATAGACATGTCTGGATTGTACAAAACACCACCGACCAAAGCACCTATCACGAAAGCACTCACAGTGTCGAGCGGTGTAATCTGTGCCAACTGCGCCTTTCCTGTTATGCGCAGAAATACCAATATGCCTATCATACCTGTGATAAGTTTCAGGGCAATATCTATGTAAGGCTGCACTAAATGTATCATTTGCTTTGTATTTTATTTATTACACCATTATAAATATAGAAGTTGCGTTTTTTCAGCAAGGTTAAAACGGCGGTCTGTCGTCGGGCGGTGGCAGCGGGTCGTCGTTCATTTTGCTGCCAATAATTTCGCCACCGAAATCGTTTGGCAAGCCTGCGGGCATAAAGCTGTCCTCGTCAGGATTGGCAAAGCGTGTGTATTCGCCACGGAACGATAGCAGAACATCGTCGGTTGCGCCTTTACGGTGCTTGGCAATAATGATTTGTGCCTTGCCGTGGAGGTCGTTTCCCTTCTCGTCTTGGAAGATTCGATAATATTCGGGACGGTGTACGAAGAGCACCAAGTCGGCATCTTGCTCGATGGCACCCGATTCGCGCAAGTCGCTCAGCTGTGGTCGTTTGCCCTCGATGCCGTCGCGCTGTTCCACCGTACGGTTGAGCTGAGAAAGTGCCAACACAGGTATGTTGAGTTCTTTCGCCAATCCTTTGAGCGAACGGCTGATGGTTGAAACTTCTTCCTGACGACTGCTGAAGCGCATTCCGTTGGCATTCATCAGCTGAAGGTAGTCCACCATTAGCACCTTTATACCATGTTCGCGCACCAAGCGGCGTGCTTTCGTGCGAAGTTCGAACACCGACAGTCCTGGCGTATCGTCTACATAGATGGGTGCGCCCTCCATTTTGCGAATGTTGTTGTCGAACCGTTCCCAATCGGAAGGGTCCAACTGACCGCTCAAAATCTTGCTACCCGAGATGGAACAAACGTTCGAAAGCAAGCGGTTCACCAACTGCACGTTGTTCATTTCGAGCGAGAAGAAAGCCACAGGCACACGGCTGTCGATGGCTATATTCTTGGCAAGGCTGAGGGCGAACGAGGTCTTACCCATCGCAGGACGCCCCGCAATGATGACAAGGTCGGACGGTTGCCAGCCTGCTGTTATCTTATCCAATTGTGTAAAGCCTGTCGAGATGCCTGTCAAGCCGCCGTTTTCTTGGTTGTGGGCTGCTTTCACCAACAGTTCGTGCGCTTGTTTCACGATGGGGTCTATCTGCGTGTACTCCTGCGCCATATTCTTTTGCGAGAGTTCAAACAGACTTCCTTCGGCTCGCTGCATCAGTTCGTCCACATCAATGGTTTCGTCGAACGCTTCCGTCTCTATCATTGAGGCGAACTGAATCAATTGGCGTGCCAAGAATTTCTGCGCCAATATGCGCCCGTGATATTCGATATGAGCCGACGATGCCACGTGCGAACTCAGCTCAACGATGTAGGCAGGACCGCCCACCTCTTCCAATTCGCCACTGCGTTTCAGTTCTTCCGCCACCGTCATAATATCGACTGGCTTCTCGTGGAGGTTCAATGCCTGTATCGCACCATATATTTTCTGGTGCCGAGGGTCGTAAAACGTTTCTGGACGAATCATTTCTGACACGACGGTGAAGGCATCGCTGTCTATCATCAATGCACCGAGCACTACTTTTTCTATATCTAATGCTTGGGGCTGCAAGTGCCCAAACGATGTATCGATAGGCGCGGCAGGGCGTCTACGGGTACTTTTTGCGCTATTACTTTTCTTTTCTGGCATAACAGCTACAAAATTAATGAAAATTCTGCAAACTCTCGCAACTTATCCATAATGATTTTCTATCTTTGCAAAAGGTTATGGCTGAACACCCCCAACTATTTGCCTTCCACCATAAAACATAAACGCAAGAAAAATGATAGTATATCCGAACTGTAAAATAAACTTAGGTTTGAACGTGGTGCGCAAGCGTACCGACGGTTACCACGACCTTGAAACGGTGTTCTACCCCGTACCGCTCACCGACAAACTCGAAGCTGTCGTTGGCAACGGAGCCGACGGCACGTGCTCGCTTTCGCTCAGTGGCAATCCCATAGAGGGCAACGCTGCCGACAATCTGATAGTGAAAGCGTACAATCTGCTGGCTGCCGACCATCGTTTGCCGCACGTAGACTTCGATTTGGAGAAGCACATACCGTCGCAGGCAGGACTTGGAGGCGGCTCATCGGACGCTACCTACACGCTCCGACTGCTCAACGAGCTGTGCCAGCTGCACCTCGACTCCCTCACCCTGCAACGTTATGCAGCCCGATTGGGTGCCGACTGCGCCTTTTTCGTTACTGCCGAGCCTTCGTTTGCTACCGGAATAGGCGACGTTCTCACGCCAATGGCTGACGAATGTGCCCATCTGAAAGGTTTATACTTATTAGTAGTGAAACCGTCGGTAGCCATTTCCACTGCGCAGGCCTTCTCTTTCGTGAAGCCACAGCCCCCTATTATAAGATGTAAGGAAGTAGTAGCGCAACCCATTGACGAGTGGCACAACCGTCTTGGCAACGATTTTGAAGTGTCAATCTTCAACATTCACCCCGAAATACGCAGCGTAAAGCAGCAGCTTTACAGTATGGGAGCAACCTATGCGCAGATGTCTGGCAGCGGCAGTGCCTTCTTTGGCATTTTCAACGAAGCCCCTACCCGACTTCCCGCAGCCTTTGACGGAATGTTTACCTACCTCTGCCAATTGTAGAATACACTTGTTTCTGCAAGTAACAAGTACATAAATAACTTGCAAATACTTGATTTATATCATTTAATTGCATTTTTTGGAAAATTTACAAACAATTGTTTGGAGGTTTCATAAATGTTCCCTAACTTTGCAGTACAAAAAATAAAAATAGAATAGATTGTTTAGGTTATAAAAATAGTTGTTTAAGTTAAGAAAAGTATTTAGGTTTCAATAGGATTATTAAGGTTAAAGATTAGTTGAATTAGGATAACACGTTTGATGCAAGGTTTTGGTTCGACGCCGTGAGGCGGCAACCTTAATCAAGCTCAACATAAATAGATTTTGATTTTAAATAGCTTTGGCACGACTTCGGTCGTGCTTTTTTAATGAATTGCCATTTCGGGCAAAATGCACGGTATTTTCGGCAGGAACTCGAAAAAAAACTTAATTCCACTGATTATCTTTGTGTTTTCTTTGTCGGTTTAGAATATTTTTGTAATTTTGCACCCTGTTTGGAATAGGTATCAATTAACGAATTACAAAACTACAGATAGAGATGTCTAAGATTTGTCAAATCACAGGAAAGAAGGCACAAATAGGTTGCAATGTGTCTCACTCAAAACATCGCACAAAGCGCAGTTTTGACGTAAACCTCTTCAGCAAGAAGTTCTACTATGTAGAAGAAGGCTGCTGGATTTCATTGAAGATTAGCGCAGCTGGTCTTCGTACAATTAACAAATTAGGCTTAGACCGTGCGTTGAAGCAAGCCGTATCCAAAGGTTATGTAGACTGGAAGGATATTAAAGTTATAGGAGACTAATATCGTGGCAAAGAAAGCTAAAGGAAACAGAGTTCAGGTCATTCTCGAATGCACTGAAATGAAGAGCAGCGGTATGCCAGGAACAAGCCGTTATATCACTACAAAGAATCGCAAGAACACTCCTGAGCGTATGGAACTCAAGAAGTACAATCCGATTCTGAAGAAGATGACTCTTCACAAGGAGATTAAGTAAGCACACGTTTATTAAATAGTTAAAGTACATTAGACTATGGCAAAGAAAGCGGTCGCTACCCTCCACGAAGGTTCAACGGATGGTCGCGCATACACAAAAGTTATCAAGATGGTAAAGAGCCCTAAGACTGGTGCTTACATCTTCGACGAAAAAATGGTTCCTAACGAAGCCGTTAAAGACTTCTTCAAGAACTAAATACTCATATTTTTAAGGTATAAAGGGGAATGCAAAGTACTTGCATTCCCCTTTTCTTTATCCTCTAACCTCGCTTTTTCAAAGCTCAGCATACTCTTGTTGGTCGGTCATCGTATACCCCCTACCCTGCAATCGAACAAAAAACGCACTTGAAAGCACCGCAAAAAATCATTACAAATTACAACTTTCGCACACCGCACGTAACACGCTGATAACCAATAACTACGCTTTGGCGTTCCAAAACCTATTGTTTCGCATTCCAAAAGCGTAGGTTTTGCACGGTAAAAGCGGCTGTTTTGCATCGCAAAACCTACGCTTTTGGAAAGCCAAAGAAAAACACCCGATTTTATGTAAAGATATTTCAGTAACTATTATGTGTAATTGGTAGGCAGGAAATCAGCTAATTTACTAACAAGATTACATCTATTTGCTACATTTTTATGTACGAACTTTCGCACATAATCAACACTTTTATGAACGAACTTTAGACTTTTTGAGAAAACGAATATACTAACAACCTCCACTTTATTTTTTTTGAGCGAGAGTGCTTCAGCAACTGTATATTTTTAACTGACGGCTACATTATTTGCATTTTTTACAAAGTAAACACAACCCTACACCCAACTTTTTACCACAAACTGTTGTATTACCACCCTTTTTTTAGTATATTTGCATATTAATAATGTATTCTCCCAATCGTTGGAAGAAACCTATGCACATGCAGGAAACTATGAAATGGCTGATAGCCTTTGTGTTCCAATCTACAAAGAAATATGATTTAGAGAGGTGAAACATACCGAAAGAACAGTAAATCCCCTAATGCTTCTGTTTGAAGAAGATACTGACGAGCGTATCGGACTTCAACAAATAGTAAGCAGACACAAATATATTGGTTCGCCTCTGAATTATATTGGAGGTAAAGGGAAACTGTTGCCGCAAATTTTACCTTTATTTCCAAAGCACATTTCTACCTTTGTAGACTTGTTTTGCGGTGGTTGCAACGTTGGAATAAATGCGGAAGCAGAGCGTGTTATCTTCAACGACAACCTGACATTTCTTATAGATTTATACAAGCAATTTCAATGTATGTCGACCGAAGAAGTACTTTCGCACATAACAAACCGAATTAAACAATTTGAACTTTCGCAAACAAATTCCGACGGATACTTGCATTTGCGAGAGAAATATAATATAGAACGCCAAGCGTTAGATTTGTTTGTACTGATTGCTTTCTCTTTTAATCATCAGATACGGTTTAACAATAGCCACGAATTTAATACTCCCTTCGGACGAGAAAGAAGTTGTTTTAACGAGCATATGAATAAGAAACTCATTGGGTTTCTTTATGCAGTGCATAGTAAAAATGTAGCATTCAGCTGTTTAGACTTCAAACAGTTCCACTTCGAAATGCTAAATACAAACGACTTTGTGTATGCTGACCCTCCTTATCTTATTACAACAGGAACCTATAACGACGGCAAACGTGGCTTTACGGGTTGGAACGAGAAAGAAGAGAAGGCATTGTTGGACATCTTAGAACAGCTGAACAACCGGCACATAAGGTTTGCTTTGTCGAATGTAACAGAGCATAAAGGAAGAGAAAACAAAATTTTGAAGGCGTGGATAGCCGAACACGGATTTGTCGTAAATAGACTTCAGAAGAGTTATAATAACTCTAATTATCATACAAACAACTGCGACAAGGGCGAGACGGTGGAGGTTCTTGTTACAAATTATAGTCCTGAAAAGCGATGAGATATATTGGAAACAAAGAGAATATCTTAGATAAAATATATCAAATACTAAAAGATAATGGGATCGAGGGCAAACGTTTCTTCGACTTCTTTTCGGGTACAACCAATGTTGCACGCTTCTTTAAGCGTAAAGGATATACGGTTTTTAGCTGCGATATGCTCTATTTATCGTACTGTCTGCAGAAGGCATACATCGAAAATAATCAAGCACCACAGTTTAAAAGTCTTTTAACAACTCTTCCAGAAGCCAATATGCTGCCACTCTTTCCCTTGCCATTAGAGAGGGTTCTGGATTATTTAGACACCATTCCCCCATAGAGGGATTCATCTATAAGAATTATACACCTGAAGGAACACTGCTTCTTGAACGTCCAAGAATGTATTTCAGTTCTGAAAACGGAAAGAAAATAGATGCAATACGCCTGCAAATAGAGGCATGGAAACAGGAAAACTTAATTACAGAAAGCGAGTATTATATTTTATTATCGTGCTTGTTAGAAACCGTTTCTTTCTACGCTAATGTGTCAGGCGTTTATGCAGCCTTCCAGAAAAGGTGGGATCCACGTGCAGTGAAACCGCTTATGTTGCGTGCAATAGAGACTATCGATAATGGAAAACAGAACTTTGTCTACAATAAAGATAGCTTAAAACTTGTAGAGTATGTAGATGTTGATATTCTATACTTAGACCCTCCCTATAACGAACGTCAGTATTTGCCTAACTATCACTTGCTTGAAACAATAGCGAAGTACGATTATCCTGTTATTAAAGGTATAACAGGTATGCGTGAATATAAAGACCAGAAGTCGTCGTTCTGCAACAAGACAACAGCCTTAAAAGATTTAGACAAGATTGCTTCCAATGCAAACTACAAGTATTTGGTGCTTAGTTACAATTCTGAAGGCATAATGCCACAGGAAGAGATTATTGCTATACTTTCGAAATACGGCAGAGTTACATTAGAAAGCTTTGAGAATTTGCGTTTTAAGAGTAATAATAAAGGACTCTCAAAAACCAAAAAACATATATTTGAACAACTATATATTCTAAAGAAAAATGAGTAATAAAAAGAAAAACTTGTGGATTTTAACCGAGGAGCGCCCTAAAAAAGCAGTTCTGCAAATGATTTTTGAGTACTTTGCAAAGGATCAACGATGTGGCTTTTTCGGAGATACGCTCCGTATAATACCTATTCTTAACGAGAATAAATACTTTGATTTTACTTATGAAGTAATAGGATTTACCTGTGCAAAAGTCCAACATGTTTACATAAAAACCGTATCGGGGTATTCAAGTTTCGTAGATTTTTTAATCTATTATCAAGATAATATACCAAACGCCGCAGATGTTCCACTTTACGCTATCGAAGAAACAAAGACAGATGATAGCGAAAGTCGAAACACTGGAGTGTATCAACGCTGTTCCAAGTTTGTTTTTATCAACAACTATTATCCCCAGACTAAAAAGATAATGCTCTATGCTTTACAAATAAAACAAAAGGTAAAGCCAACCAAGACCTACATCTTCGGCACTCGCTTATTGATGACATTGGGAGTAGAAATATTAGGAAAAACATTAGATGCAGATATTTTTAAGCCTTTCACCTCTATTGATGAAATTATTACTTTCAAAGCAAGCATACGTAAAGCACCCAAAGGGAATGTACCTATTCTATTGTATAAGTCAGATGATAAAATACAAATTTCAGGACGATTATTTAAAAGTGGTAGCCTATCCTATGACCCCAACATTGGTGCTTTAAGTCTTATTGCAGCTGTCCTACGCAAATTAAAGTGGGACAAACGTATAGAAATAACGCAGCATGGTCTACAACAGAAGCATATTAGCGCAAAAAATAAATTCGTCTTTATAGCTAATATGTTAGGAATAGACCTTGAAGGACTGGATGTTCTTAAAGCAGAGATTCCTCAAGACTACTGGCGATATGATATGGAAGGCGAAAAGTTAGGAACTATTTTCATACATATTGTAGTTGAAAACTTCACAGAAAGCTATTCCATATTTGAGAACCATGCGGGTTGCGAGAGAGGTTATTTCCAGAAACCGCAAGGAAAATGTATCCCTTTAGCGAAATTTGCAAATAGGAAAGCCTACAAAGCTGGGGATAAAAGCCAAATTGTTTCTATTCCCGATTTAGTTCTTTTAGATATTGAAAATAAGGAAGTTATAACAATAGAAGGAAAGAAATACGAAAATAAAGAGCAGGGAATAGCAGAGCTAAATAATTATGATTCGCTTGATAAACTATACTTAAAGAAATATTATCCAAATCACAAGATTGTGAGAACTGTTGTTCTATACGGTAGTACAAATACTCAGATACTTGAAAAGGAAGTTGGGTTCTTGCTAAATGAGGTTGGACAAATGGTATTAGGTTCAAAAGCACCTTCCCTTTTCGATAAAGCTATAAATGATTTATTAGATTTTGGCAGTAAAAAACTAAAGTCCATAAGTTTTTTTTAGTACATTTGCATTTTAAAATGTATTGTCCCACTCGTTGGGAATAGTCTATGCGCATACGGAAATCTATGAAATGGCTGATAGCTATTGTGTTAGCACCCATTTCGTTATTTATACTTTTATTGGTTCTTCTTTATCTTCCCCCTGTTCAGAAGTGGGTTGTAAAGAAGGCTATGAACTATGCTTCCGAACAAACAGGGACGGAAATCAACATCGACCACGTTTCGCTCAGCTTCCCAATCGACCTTAAACTCGAAGGGTTCACGATGTTGCGACCTAACGACAGCATTCCGCAAAGGCGCGATACGGTAGCCGATGTGAGGGAGCTAATAGTAGATGTGCAACTGCTGCCCTTGCTTAAAAACAAGGTGGAAATAGACCAGCTTACTTTTAAAGGGCTGAAAGCCAATACGATGAACTATATTGGCGACTTGCAGATACGGGGCAATTTGGAACGATTGCACGTTGTGTCGCACGGCATTGACCTTAAAAACTCAACGGCATTGCTCAATCAAGCCGACATTCAAGGGGGATTTCTCGACATCGCTCTCAGCGACACAATGCCGAAAGACACATCGAAAGAGAAAACCATTTGGAAGATTAATATCGACAAGCTGAACCTTTATCGCACGGCTTTCCACCTGCGTATGCCTGGCGACACGATGGTGGTGGGTGCCAATTTCGCAAAAGCCACAGTCGGCGGAACGGCTATCGACTTATATAATAATGTGTATCGGGTGCGCCAAATAAATTGGCAGGGAGGCTCACTCGCCTACGATAAGACGTATGAACCGAAGGCAAGGCACGGTTTCGATGCTGCACACATCGCACTCAACAAGCTCAATTTTGGCATTGATTCGCTTTCGTATAGCGACAAGGGGACTTCGGCAAACATTCGGGCAGCCAATTTTGTGGAGCGTAGCGGACTGACTGTGCGTGATGTGCGCACTCGCTTCAAGCTCGATAGTATGCGTCTGTATCTACAACCGCTCTACTTGCGTATGCCAGAGAGCGAAATCCACAGCGACATTGTAATGGATTTGAATGCCTTTGCCGACGAGAAGCCTGGCAAAATAGCCGTTACAGTAAAGGGATTCGTGCGAAAAGACGACCTGCAACCGTTCCTTGCATCGGTGCCTGCAAAGACATTGCGCGCCATTCCTGCGAAACGGATTAACATAGGCGGCACACTGCAAGGCAATATGAGGGCTTTGACAATGAGAAAGTTGTACATTGAAATGCCACAGCACTTCCGTGTGAATGCCAACGGCAGGGTTGCCAACTTGCAAAGTACGAAGAACCTGCGGGCAAACCTCTCCATCAACGGTAATCTGCACGACATACGCTTCGTAAAACAGCTGTTGCCAAAGAGCGCAACCCGCACTATTGACATTCCTAAGGGTATCGGCTTCAATGCCAAGGTAAAAGCGAGGGGAACACAATACGATGCCGATATGTTCCTATACGAAGGAGGGGGCAACGTGGCAGTAAAGGGTAGCTACAACACAAGCAGCGAAACCTACAACGTTACTGCAAGAGCTACCAACCTGCAGTTGCAGCACTTTATGCCGAAAAGTGGTCTGCACCCCTTCACAGGTATCATTTCGGCTTATGGAAAGGGCACGGACATACTCAATCCGAAGTCGTCGTTGCGTCTGAAAGCGAACATCAGGCAATTCCGTTTCGGCACTTACGTACTCGATGGAATCGGTGGCGACATTACTATGGCAGGTGGAACAACCACCGCACACATTGTTAGCACGAACCGTATGCTTGGCGGCGACTTCACCTATCGGGGCAAACTGACCGACAAATTGGTGGACGGGCACTTGCGTGGGTGGTTGCGCCGTGTGGATTTGCGACAGCTTGGTGCTATGAAAGAGCCTTATGTGGTGTCTGTATGGGCTGATATAGACGTGCGTTCGAATATGAAGAACAACCACTACGTGAGCGGACCATTGCGCCAACTCATACTGACGAGCGAAGGACGACACGGCACACAACGTCTTGCAGCAGGCGACTTGGACATTACGGCAAGCGTTAGCGGAGCAAAAACAGACGCCCACTTAAAGGGAAACCTTGCCTATGCCAACCTGAAAGGCTTGGGCTTGATGGACAAACACTATATCGTGGGTACGCAAGCCAACATTGCTTTCCGTTCCGAACGAGCCAACCACTACACCTTAGAAGGTTATCTCGGCAACTTGAAACTGAACGAACAGCGTGGGGAGAAAGACATTTCGCTCTTCGATGGTGACTTGAACATTCACGCAAATATGGCAGGCAAACGACTGAACGGCAGTGCCAACGGACTCATACGCCATACCGACATCTATCAACTGGGCTTAGTGGACAAGCCTTTCGCATCGAATTTTGCATTAAATATGGAGTTCGACACCGATATGGCAGACCAATTGAAGGTTCGAGGTATGCTCGGCAACTTGCAAGTGCAGACTGCTGACGAACGATTTACGCCTGGCGACGTAACCATCGACGTGCTTAGCCGTACCGACACCACCCACGCCGTGATAGAAGGGGGCGACTTTGTGCTGAGCACAGATTGGCGTGGAAGCTACAAAAACGTGCTGAAAGCAGGACAAAACATTGCTACCAATCTGAACAAACAGATTGAAAACAAGCACATTGACCAAATGGCAATACAAGCATTGCTGCCTGTTGGGCGACTGAAACTCGTAAGCGGAGAGGGCAATCTCTTCAGTAAGCTGCTGGCACAACAGGGCTACGTCTTCAAAACAGCCGAAATCGACCTCACGTCATCGCCTGCAAAGGGACTCAACGGCAATATCTTTGTTGATTCGCTTGCCTACAACGACCTGCGTGTCGATACGCTCATAATAGACTTAAACACCAACCAAACAGGGTTGAACTACTCCTTACAGATTCTAAACAAGGCGGACAACAACTATCCTTACAAGGGTCTTGTGTACGGTTCGCTCTTTGAACGAGGTATGGACGCATCGCTCGCCGTTACCGATATGAACGACAAGACAGCCCTTGCACTATCGGCACAGGCAGAAATGAAAGGACAAGGCATCAATCTTTCGTTGACTTCGGCAAAGGTAATCCTCGGTTATAAGAACTTCAACGTAAACAAAGACAACTATCTATACATAGGGCGCAACCGCCGACTATCGGCAGAAATGCAGCTGCTTGCTGACGACGGAGCAGGTCTGCACCTATACACCGAAGACTCCGACTCTACGGCATTGCAGAACTTTACCGTATCGGTGAACAAGTTCGAGCTTAGCCAGCTGATGAAAGTTCTGCCGTTTGCACCGAATCTGTCGGGCGAATTGAACGGCGACTACCACGTTGTGCAGACTGCAACCGACCTTACCATATCGAGCGATATGGGCATCAAGAATATGGTGTACGAGCTGAACAGCATGGGCAACGTGGGCGCAGAATTCGTCTATATACCAAAGGGCAACGGCACACATTATATAGATGCCATACTGTCGAAAGACGAAATGGAAATCGGAAAGCTGTCGGGAACGTATGACAGCAGGGGCAAAGGCAGTCTTGATGCAGAGTTTACGATGGATAAGTTCCCGCTGAATTACATCAACGGATTCGTTCCCGACCGCATCATAGGCTTGCGAGGAACGGGCGAAGGTACGCTTACCATGCAGGGACCGCTCAACAAACTCAATGTAAATGGCGAGGTTTATCTCGATTCATCGTACGTTTTCAGCGAACCATACGGCATTGAAATGCGCTTTGCCAACGACCCTGTGCTGATTAAGGACAGCAGGGTGGAATTTGAAAACTTCGAGGTTTTCGCCAACAACAATGCACCGCTGAACATCATGGGCTACTTGGATTTCTCCGATTTCGACCGTATGTCCACCGATTTACGTATGCGAGCACGCAACTTCCAGATTATCAGTGCAAAGGAAAATCTACGCTCCGAAGTGTACGGAAAGGCGTTTGTAGACTTCGACGGAAGTATGAAGGGACTCCTTTCGTCGCTCCGCTTAGAAGGAAAGATGGACGTATTGGGCAGCACAGACCTAACTTACGTGATGCGCGATGCACAGCTTGCCACCGACAACGAGTTGGAGAACCTCGTTACATTCACCAATCTAAACGACTCTACCGTAGATGTGGTGAAACGTCCAGACATTCAAGGCTTCAGCATGAAGCTTGGTATAGGCATCGACGACCAAGCCCACATTGTATGCGCACTGAACCCTGAGCGGTCGAACTATATAGACCTTATCGGTGGAGGTTCGCTCACAATGCAGTACGACCCTACGAATGGCACACGCTTAAGAGGACGTTATACGATGAACAGCGGACAGATGAAGTACTCGCTGCCTATCATTCCGCTCCGCACTTTCCAAATACACGAGGGCAGCTACATTATGTTTACAGGCAATCCTGCCGAGCCTATACTGAGCATTACAGCCACCGAACGAGTGCGCACCAATGTGTCTGACGGCTCGGGAAATGGCAGACTGGTAGATTTCGATGCTGGTGTGCGCCTGACAAAGAAGTTCCCGAACCCTGGCATAGAGTTCATTATACAAGCACCAGAAGACCAAGAAATGCAGGGCAAGCTGAACACCAAGGGTGTGGGAGAACGCTCGAAACTCGCCGTTACCATGCTTGCTTCAGGTATGTACCTCGACGGTAGCAACAGCGCAACGGCGAATACAGCCATGAACGGTGCCCTGATGGGCTTCTTGCAGAACCAAGTGAACGCCATTACAGGTCGTGCCTTGAACTCTATGGGCGTAAACATTACAGCCAATATGGAGAGCACTGCCGATGCTTCGGGCAGTCTGCACACCGACTATACCTTCAAGTTCTCGAAGCGATTGTGGGACAACCGCCTCCGCATTATTATGGGTGGCCGTGTATCAACAGGCTCTCAGATGTCCGAACAGAACGGTGCGTTCTTCGATAACTTCTCGTTGGAATACCGCTTGAACCAAAAAGAAACGCAGTATCTTAAGCTTTACTACGAGCGAGAGGCTTACGACTGGCTCGAAGGCAATCAAGGCGAGTTCGGTGCAGGTTTCATGTGGCGACGCAAGCTGCAACATTTCAAAGACATCTTCCGCTTCAAAAGCAACAAGGAACAGCCACAAGAACGCGACAGCTTAATAAAATTTGCAAATGAAAAGAAACAATAGACATATCTTCCACAGCAGTTTTGCAAAGTATGGCAACCTATTTTGCGCTGCGTTCGCCTTGCTACTGATGCTCACGGCGTTGGCAGCGTGCAGCACAACCAGTGCCTTGCCCGATGGTGAACAGCTCTACACAGGCATGAAGTCTACGGAATACACCAACTACAAGCAAAATGCGCACTTCAATGCTGTACGCGAAGAACTCGACGTCGTGCTTGCCACGAAGCCAAATGGCTCGCTTTTCGGCAGTCCGTCGCTTAAATCGCCATTCCCTGTGGGCTTGTGGTTATGGAATGCCCTCTCGCCCGACACCACCAAGTTCGGCAAGTGGATAACAAAAACCTTTGGTTCGCGCCCCATTACCCTCTCTACCGTGTCGCCCGACCTGCACGCTGCGGTGGGCGAAAACCTGTTGGACAAGCGCGGATACTTCAATGGAAAAATCACACACCAGCTTGTACCACAGCCGAATAAGAAGAAAATAAAACTGAAGTACACCGTGAATATGGGGCATTTGTGGACGATTGACAGTCTGCAATACGTGAACTTCCCACCCGCAGCCGACAGTTTGATAATGGCTGCCCGCTCCAATGCCGTCATCAAGAGTGGCGCACCCTTCGACGTAGCCACACTTGAGCAGGAACGCCAACGCATTACGAACCTCTTTCGCAACAACGGCTACTATTTTTACAAGAACAACTATGCCAGCTATCTCGCTGATACGACCTCTGTTCGTGGCAAGGTGGTAACACGCCTGCAGCTTGCCGATTCCGTCAGCGAGGCGGATTTGCGCAGATGGCGCATCGGCGACATCACCGTAAACCTTCAGAAAACTTTCCTCGAAGAACTGCACAACCAGCGTCAAAAGCAAGACTTTACGGTCAATTTCAACAGAAGTCGCTCGCCATTACGTTCACGCGTAATAGCCAATAACTTGCAGTTCCGCCGTGGCGACCTCTACCAACAGAACAAGCACACCGAGACAATGGAACGCTTCAACGCTACTGGACTGTTCTCATCGTCGAGCATTTCGTTCAAGCCACACGATGAAACAGACACCTGCAGCACCCTCGACGTTACGCTCGACTTCCTTTTCGACCGCCCCTACGACTTCTATGTGGAAGCCTACGGACGAGGCAAGACCTCGGGAAAATACGGTCCCGAAGTTGTCGTCGGTTTCACAAAGCGCAACGCTTTCCGTGGTTCCGAGGTGCTGAACCTGCGTGCGCACGGTGCTTACGAATGGGCAACGAAACGCAGCGACGACGCCACCTCAAAAGGAAGCATAAACGACTACCAGTACGGAGCAGAGGCAAGCCTGCAATTCCCACGCTTCCTCAATCCGTTTAAAACACCACAACGCATTCTCCGCGAACGGTTGCGACGACGCGAAGCAGCTGCTTTAGCGGCTGGAAAACCCTTGACGCTGAAGCCACATAAGACCTATTTCGAATCGCCAACGACAACTTTGAGCGCATCGGTGAACATTATCAAACGTGCACAATACTTCAAACGCCACGTGGTAGCAGGCGAACTCACTTACAGCTGGTCGCCAAACGAGAGCAATTCCTTCATTTTCAAGCCCCTGTCGCTCACCTACGAGTATATGCACAGTGTTACAAACCGTTTCAAGGAACTCATCGACAGCGTGCCATATCTCGAAGTTTCGATGGCAGACCAGTTCATTCCGAAGTCGGTATTTCAGTACACGTACCAAAGTCCAAAGGGTTACGCCAACCCCATACGCTGGTGGTCTACCGTCAGCGAAGCCTCCAACCTACTCGCTTTGGGCTATATGGTAGGCGGAGAGAAGTGGAGCAAGCAGGGCAAAACAATGTTCAAGAACCCATTTGCACAGTTCGTGAAACTCGAAACCAACTTCACCAAACTCTGGGCACTGTCTTCCAAGTCGTCCATAGCGGCTCACGTAAATGCAGGCGTAATATGGGCGTATGGCAACAGTAGCATTGCGCCCTACTCTGAACAGTTCTTTGTGGGCGGTGCGAACAGCATCAGAGCTTTCAACGTGCGGGAAATAGGTCCTGGAACCTATCGTTCGGCAATGCGAACACGCTCGTATGTAGAGCAAACAGGCGAAGTAAAGTTCCAGGCAAACTTAGAATACCGCCCCCATCTCGTAGGAAACCTCTACGGTGCCCTCTTCCTCGATGCTGGCAACGTGTGGACATTGAACAACGACGACAGCCGACCGGGCTCGCAATTCAAGCTTGGCAACTTCTTCAAAGAGTTGGCTTTCGGCACTGGTCTTGGCATACGCTACGACATTGGTTTCTTTATGCTCCGCTTAGATTGGGGCGTAGGTCTGCACGTACCTTACGAAACAGGGCGCAACAGACTCTACAACATTCGCCATTTCCGCGATGCACAAGCCCTGCACCTCGGCATCGGACTGCCCTTCTAAACTACAAAACGAACATTGGAGTGCAATCCATTACGTGCTTAACACCCACCATAACAAGTCGGTAGGTATAGTAAGAAGTCTTTATACCGACTCGCCCACAAGCACAACTTCGTACTTGCTGCACCCCTTTTCGATGCCCTGACGTTTACGAAATATATTTACAGAAAATCGAGTGTTTTACTTTGGTTTTTCAAAAGCGGCTCTTTTGCGATGCAAAAGAGCCGCTTTTATCGTGTAAAACCTACGCTTTTGGAACGCAAAACAATAGGTTTTGGAACGCCAAAGCGTAGTTGTTGATTATCAGACAGTTATACAAGGTTCGCCAAATCCGTATTTTGTCGTATTTTTTCACAAGACTTTGGAGAGCGTTTATTTGCTGTCAGCAAGCTGAAAAATCAACCCCTACCCTCTTCTTCCACAACCTTACTTATATGGAAGGAAAACACCTACAAGGAAGTTTTTGAGAAAAAAGCCACCAAAAAATTTGTAAGAATAGAAAATATATAGTACCTTTGCACAGCATTTGAAAAATGCTTGGCAACTCGGTTACCGAGCCCTGACTGGAAGGATGGGTGAGTGGCTGAAACCACCAGTTTGCTAAACTGACGTGCGGGTTACCGTACCGGGGGTTCGAATCCCCCTCCTTCCGCAACCCTTCGGGGGCAAAGAAACGATAACTGGGTCGGTTCATCTAACGGTTAGGATACAAGATTCTCAATCTTGGCATACGAGTTCGATTCTCGTACCGACTACACAAAAGTCCGTAAGCACACGCTTACGGACTTTTTTTATTTATTCTACCCTCCCCCTCTTACAGAAAATAGGAAATAAAAAAAGCCTCAAAGCTGAACTTTGAGGCTTTTATCAATGGGTTTTGTACACCCTTAGGGACTCGAACCCTAGACCCACTGATTAAGAGTCAGTTGCTCTACCAACTGAGCTAAGGGTGCATTAAAACGAAATTTGCACTGAAAGTGTACACCCTTAGGGACTCGAACCCTAGACCCACTGATTAAGAGTCAGTTGCTCTACCAACTGAGCTAAGGGTGCATTTTTCGTTTTTGCGAGTGCAAAGGTAGCAATTTTCCGTTAACCAACCAAACAAAATTATCTTTTTTTTGGAATAAATTTATTTACTCCGCCCTATCTTTGCCCATGGTTATTTTTTTCTAAAATCAAAGATAACCAAAAGGACCGATACTTCGTGAGAAGTGTTGACCCTAATTTTAGACGTTCCTAAAAAGTTTTACCAGACAGCAATACTTTTTTTATATATCTTCAATTGATTTTTATATGAACCTTTGAGTTGATTGATAAAATATGATTTACAAAATCCTTTTTTTTCTTAGGTGAAATAATGACACAACCATGCTTATACGTTAACTTTAATCGATCAATTGAAGCTGCAGGTGACGAATCTAAAGTGTGTGTAGATTCTATTAACAAAATATCAAAAATATCAATTACCTGTGTTGAAAAGAAAGGACAATGAATAGATAAGACTTTTCCATTAATTGTATATTTAATTCCTAATGGATACAAGGTTAACGCTGCGAGGATAACAAATAGAAAAATAGTAACAATCCAATTAAAATCAATTAAAAGAATAGGTACTGCAGATAATATTATACTTATATATATAAACAGATATAACCACAAGTCAACTTTTGAATTATATTTTTTTTCCATCTTATCCTATTCTAAAGTATATGACTTATTTGAAAATTCTGGAAGTTTGCTAAGATTAAGGTTTACGAACTTCTCCAAATCTTCTAAATTTGTTCTTTTTGCAAACTTAGCACATTTCAAATACATATCCAAACATTTTCGCAATTTCTTTTTAAGAAATTCATCGTAGAGTCAACCAGCAAGTGCAAAATTATTATATTTTTGCACTTGCTGGTTGACTCTACGATGCCATACATTGCGAGATATTATAAACAAAGATATTTGATTGTAGGAAACAACACCACTCAGCAAGCAGAACGAATGCAAGACACAGGCAACGGAAAGCAAAAACAGAGATTAAGGTTTGCCTAACAATGCCACACTTTCTGTGTAAAGCTGGCTGTATGCGCAGTACAACATAGCTACACTCAAGGTATAAAGACTCTGCAGCGATGTTGCTGCTTATTTTGTACAACCACCGCAACGACTTTTCGCCGATAGAATATCGTTTCCCTCTGTTGTTGCTCTTCAATAAAAAAGGAGCGAAACCCGATAAAAGGTTTCGCTCCTGTACTTGTTTTATGATGTTTTACGGCTTATCTTAAATTGCGTCCGTGGCAATTCTTGAACTTCTTTCCGCTACCGCAAGGGCACGGGTCGTTTGGACGTGGCATTTTTTCAGCCATATAAGGAGTGCGATGTTGCTGCTGTGCTGTCTCGCGCGTATCTTGGTGAGCAGCAGCTTGCTGATTTTGGTCAATCAAATCGTCCTTCTTCTCGTCGTAACGCTGTGAATGTTGCTCTGGAGCAGCTTCTTGAATTTCTTCTGCAGGCTGCATATCAGGAATTTGTCCACGCATCAGAACGCTTGCTGTGCGGTTGTTCATATCGTTAATCATATTGTCCCAAAGCTTCACACTCTCAAGTTTGAAAATGAGCAATGGGTCTTTCTGCTCGTATGAAGCATTCTGCACAGAGTGTCGCAATTCGTCGAGCTGGCGCAGGTTCTCCTTCCAGTCGTCGTCGATGAGGTGCAGGAGAATGACTTTCTCGAACTGTCTAACTACCGATTTAGCCTCAGAGTCGTAGGCTTCCTTCAAGTTGCAAGGTATATTGTAGACACGCTTGCCATCGGTAATTGGCACCATAATACGCTCGTACATAGCACCTTGGTTCTCGTAAACCTGCTTAATGATAGGCCAAGCCACGGTTTGAATGCGTTCCGTCTTGCGTTCAAAGTTCTCAATGGTAACTTGGAAAGCACGTTCTTCCAATTCTTCCCTGCCTGTATTCTCAAATTCGGCTTCGGTGAATGGGCATTCCATCGCCAGCACTTTGAGGAACTCTTCCTTGCAACCTTCGTAGTCGTTGTTCTCTATGATGTTTACACAGCGGTCCCAGATGATATTTGAAATATCCATACCGATGCGTTCGCCCATCAATGCATGGCGACGCTTCTCGTAAATTACGGTACGCTGCTTGTTCATAACGTCGTCGTACTCCAACAAACGCTTACGAATACCGAAGTTGTTCTCCTCCACCTTCTTCTGCGCACGCTCAATACTGTTTGAAATCATTGAACTTTCGATGCGCTCGCCTTCCTCGAAACCGAGTCTGTCCATAACCTTTGCGATACGTTCGGAACCGAAAAGACGCATCAGCTTGTCTTCCAACGAAACGTAGAACACAGATGAACCAGGGTCGCCCTGACGTCCTGCACGACCACGCAACTGGCGGTCTACACGGCGGCTTTCGTGGCGTTCGGTACCGATAATTGCCAAACCACCAGCATCTTTCACTTCCTGCGAGAGCTTAATGTCGGTACCACGACCCGCCATATTGGTAGCAATGGTAACGGCACCGAGTCCGTTGGTAGAGCGTCCTGCTTCGGCAACAATCTGTGCTTCCTTCAGGTGCTGCTTGGCATTCAACACTTGGTGTGGTATCTTGCGCATACTGAGCATCTTGCTGAGCAACTCACTGATTTCCACAGAGGTTGTACCCACCAGGCAAGGGCGTCCGCTGTTGCGCATTTCTTCTATTTCGTCGATTACGGCAGCATACTTTTCGCGAGCCGTTTTGTAGACACGGTCTTCCATATCCTTACGTTGGATAGGACGGTTGGTAGGAATTTCTACAACATCGAGCTTGTAGATGTCCCAGAATTCGCCTGCTTCGGTAGAGGCTGTACCCGTCATACCCGCCAATTTATGGTACATACGGAAGTAGTTCTGCAAGGTAATGGTAGCGAAAGTCTGTGTGGCAGCTTCCACCTTTACGTGTTCCTTGGCTTCCACAGCTTGATGGAGTCCATCGCTCCAGCGGCGGCCTTCCATAATACGACCAGTCTGTTCGTCTACGATTTTCACCTCGCCATCGAGAACAACGTATTCATCGTCCTTATTGAACATGGTATAAGCCTTGAGCAACTGCTGCAACGTGTGGACACGTTCGCTCTGAACACCGTAGTTGCTCATCATATCGTCTTTCTTGTCGATGTAGGTTTGCTCGTCTATTACCTTGTCTTCCTTCTCTTTTTCGAGTTGCGAAAGCTCTGTTGTAATATCAGGAAGCACAAACAACTTATCGTCGTTTACCTCTTTAGCCAACCACGTTGCACCCTTGTCGGTAAGGTCGCAAGAGTTCATTTTCTCTTCGGTAACGAAGTAAAGCGGCTCTACCGCCTTTGGCATTTCACGGTTGTTGTTTGCCATATAGAACTCTTCAGTCTTCAGCATACCCGACTTAATGCCTTCTTCTGAAAGGAACTTGATGAGTGCCTTGTTCTTTGGCAGTGCCTTGTGTGAGCGATAAAGTGCCAAGAAACCTTCTTCGAGCATTGCCTGACGTTCTTTTTCGTCCTTGCAATCGGCTGCACTCGAAATCTTTGTGCGTGCTTCTGCAAGCAATTCGGTAGCTTGCTTGCGCTGAACTTCAAAGAGTTTCTGAACCAATGGCTGATATTCCTCAAACATCTGGTCGTCGCCTTTTGGTACAGGACCACTAATAATAAGAGGTGTACGGGCATCGTCTACCAACACAGAGTCTACCTCATCGACAATGGCATAGTTGTGCTTGCGCTGCACGAGGTCGGCAGGCGATACTGCCATGTTGTCGCGTAGGTAGTCGAAACCGAACTCGTTGTTTGTACCGAAAGTAATGTCGGCTTGGTAAGCGCGGCGACGTTCTGGCGAGTTAGGTTGATGTTTGTCAATACAATCGACCGACAAACCGTTGAATTCGTACAATGGCCCCATCCATTCAGAGTCACGTTTGGCAAGGTAATCGTTCACCGTTACCACGTGAACACCATTTCCTGTCAAAGCGTTGAGGAAGACAGGCAAGGTAGCCACGAGGGTTTTACCTTCACCCGTTGCCATTTCGGCAATCTTACCTTGGTGGAGTACCGTACCGCCGAAAAGCTGAACGTCGTAGTGAACCATTTCCCACTTGAGGTCGTTGCCGCCTGCTGTCCAGTGGTTGTGGTAGATAGCCTTGTCGCCGTCGATGGTTATGAAGTCTTTTCGTGGGTCGGCTGCAAGCTCACGGTCGAAGTCGTTTGCCGTAACGATGGTTTCTTCGTTCTCTGTAAAGCGGCGAGCCGTATCTTTTACGATAGAGAAAGCAATAGGCATAACTTCGTCCAATGCCTTCTCATAGTTGTCCAGTGCCTCTTTTTCGAGTTTGTCTATCTTGTTGAAAATATCCTCGCGCTCGTCGATTGGTGTATCTTCGATGCTCTCACGGAGTTTTGCTATTTCCTCGCGTTGCTGCTTGCCAGCGTCTTGAACATATTGTTGTATTTCCTTTGTTTTAGCACGCAAGTCGTCGTTGCTAAGTTCCTTGATAGCTGGGTAGGCAGCTTTGATTTTATCAACATACGGTTGAATGAGTTTCATATCGCGTGTTGATTTGTCTCCAAAGAGAGACTTCATTAATTTTGTGAAGTTCATTTTAATGTCTGTATTTCAGCGGACGTGTTTGTTTGTCGTTCATTTAATCTGTTAGAAGTCCACTGTGTGAATATTGTTTTATTTTCTCGCTGTAATTAGTTACGCTTATTGAAGCGTGTCTATGAGATAAAACGACTCGGCGCACGTATTAATATTGCAGAATTGACCGAGGGATTCGGCAAATAGTTTGATATTGTTTTTCTAAGATTTTCTAATTGTCGTACGCTGTGTACAGCCTTGTGTCTGTCGGAGGGAGCAAGGCGTGTGGTTGCAGGTTTGTTTTCTTCTTCCTTTGAAATATTCTTGTAGGCTTCGATAACCGACAATATGTCAGTTTCAACACCTTTTATATTAAGATGATTGCAAAACTCTTCTAAAGTAGCATTGCCCATTGCCGCCTTTAGCGCAGACTGGTATGTCTGTGCTTCTACGCCTGTTGTTGCTAATACTACGAGCAGTGCGGTAATGTATTTATTCATCATTTTGCCTTGTTTTCTATCGCTACCGTATAGACATTCTTAATCAACCATTGATGGAAGACACAATTAAATAGCAAGAATAGTGCCACAATTAATATTGGAACAGGAATCTTTTGGAAAAAGCTACCGATAAATCCAATTATGATTGACACTTCCCAAGCCGTCCACCACCAATGTTTCTGCTTGCGTCTGATGCTCTTGACAACCGAAGGAATGAGGAACAGAGCCAACGGATTGAACAAGAATATTATCATATTGAGGCTTACAGAAGGGTGGCAAGAGAATATCATAACAAACAGGAGAAGCCCTATAATGCCCGAAACAGCCATCAGCAGAATGTCCCAACCCCATAAAGCTATTTTCTTTTTATACTCTATGAGCAATACGGAAATAGCAAGAACGGCAAACAGAATTGCAACTTGAAAGGGCGAAATGAAGATGCTTGCCTCTTCTGAAGACTTGCTGGGCTGTAAGAGAACCGATGTTTGCTTTACCAAAGGCTGTCCGTTGTGTATTGCACATTCGATGTATTTGCGTAGGTTATCGGGCAGAAACAGTTTCTGTTCTTCTGTTTTAACAGGCAAATCGGCAGTTACACCTAATAATATATCCTCACCGAACTGTGTCCAAGCGTCGTTTTTGTTCCATTCGTGTATCATTTCACGAAACGAAGGCAAGGGTTTTGTATTGTCAGAAGTATATTTAGTATTGCCATTTAAATAGTCGAGCAGCATGTGTTGTGCCCTTGTGGTGCAATTATCGTAAAAGAAATTGTATCTATACACAACATTCTCGGGAAGCAAGTTCTTCTTTAAGGCAAGGTAAATTTTATATTTTTCGTCCTTGGTGAGGTTCAATACCTGTTCAATAATGCCTCTACCCTCGTATGAATATATGAAAAGCATCTCTTCGGTTGTAGACATGCCAATGCGATAATCGGTCATTCCCAATACGAAACGAGGAATAAAATAAGGTTGTTCAAATGAAAATACACCATAATTGGCAACAAGGTCGTTGCCGTTTGCAATATCGTTGTAGCGAATGGCTGTGTGTCCGTATTGCGCCCACACCTCGTTGCCAGGCGTACAAGTCAAGAGAGAGATTTCAACAGAGTCCGAATAGGTCAATGAATCTGCTTTTGCAGCCAGTGGCAAAACTGATAGCAAAATGCAGACAACTATATATCGAACGAGCTTTTTCATTTGTTTGGCAAAGGTAATGAAAAACTGTGATACCGCAAAGAAACCTTATTAAAAATCAAAATAGTATATAGAATTTCTATGTTATCATTTTTTTTTAATAACTTTGCACTGTTTATATTTTTTGAAATTACAAATAGATGAAGAAAATACTCACAGCAGCACTCTGCGTAGCCTTATCAATTACGGCAATGGCACAGAGCGGCACTAATTCTCCATACAGTCAATTTGGATTAGGAACATTGTCTCCGCAGTCTTCAAGCTTCAACCGTAGTATGAACGGATTGGCATACGGTTTCCACGAACACAACCAGATAAACTTCCAAAATCCTGCTTCATACTCTGCTTTAGATTCACTTTCGTTTATATTCGACGCAGGTGTGAGTTTGCAAATGACCAACTTTGATGAGAATGGGCATAAGAAAAACGCCAACAATGGTAACATAGAGTATATCAACGCAGCCTTTCGGGCTTTCAAGCACGTAGGTGTAAGCTTCGGTTTGATGCCTTATACAAATGTAGGATACAGCTATACAAGCCGTAGTAATGTAAACCCAAAGCCCAATCCATCGTTGCCAGAGCCAACATATTCTAATACTTTTAACGGAACAGGTGGTATAAGACAGGCTTACTTCGGTCTTGGCTGGGAGCCCTTTAAAGGACTTGCCATCGGTGCGAACATTGCTTACCTTTGGGGAAACTTGGAGCGTACCGTCGTGAACAGTTACAGCGACTCGTATATAAACACGCTCTCGAAAACCTATACATACGAAGTAAAGAGTTATAAAGCTGATTTTGGCTTGCAATATACGCAGAAACTGTCTAAAAAGAATGCCATTACTTTAGGCTTGACCTATTCTTTAGGACATAAGCTAAACTCTGATGCAGTGTGCAACATTATATCCAAGAACTCGCAGACAGCTGTGAACGATACAACAAGCTATGCAATAAAAGACGCTTTAAGTCTGCCTCACGTTTTCGGTGTAGGCTTGATGTGGAACCACAACAACCAACTGAAGTTGGGTGTAGACTACCAATTGCAGAAATGGGCAGATATTAAAATGCCACAGTTCAACGTTGTCAATGACAAAGCAAGCTACACGCTTGTGAGCGGACAACTTAAAGATATGCAGAAGCTGACATTGGGTGGAGAATACTGCAAAGGCGAACGCTACCGCAATTTCTTCAGCCAATTGCACTACCGTGCAGGTGTAAGCTATTCTACACCTTATATAATGATAAACAAACAAGACGGGCCAAAGGAAATATCTGCAAGCCTTGGATTGGGCATTCCTATCGTAAACAACTATAACCACAGGAGTTTGCTCAACGTCGGAGTAGAATGGGTGAACAGAAGTGCCACAGGTTTGATAAAAGAAAATATGTTCCGCATCAATGTAGGTCTTACTTTCAACGAACGTTGGTTCGCTAAGTTCAAGGTACGCTAAAACCTGTTATACTTGCATTATGAAACAAAGCAAACTTTTCATCTCTTGTATGATAATTGCTTTATGTGTCATACCCTTTTTGGCTTCGTGCAGCGAAAAACGTGGAAATACAGCCCCTGCCATACACGAGCACGATTCTGTTCCTATCATGACAACATACGGTGTCAATACGTTGATTTCCGATTCAGGAGTCATCAAGTACCGTATCATTGCCGAAGAATGGGAGGTAAACGAGGTAAAGAACCCTTCACGATGGACTTTCAATAAGGGTTTGTTGCTCACACAGTTCGACTTAAAGAAGCGCATCGTAGGGTTTATGCAATGCGACACGGCCATCTATTACGACAAGGAACGCCGTTGGGAACTTCACGGACACGTACAGATTGTAACTGCAAACAACGTGGAATTTTATAGCAGCGAACTATTCTGGGACGAACGGAACCACGAAATATGGTCGCACAAATATTCTCGTATAAAGACTCCCGACAAGGCCTTGGAGGGAAACTGGTTCAAGAGCGACGAGCAAATGACGGTCTATGAAATACGACAAACGAAAGGTTGGGGTATTTTCAATGAGCGTGAATTTGTGCCAAATAGCGACAGAGCAATGTCGATGCCGTCTGCCCCGATAGACACAATGGCTCACAAGAACTTACAAGGAGTAGTATTAAATCGATAAGGAGAAACGTTGGATATTAGTTTAATAATAGGAATTTTAGTGTCTTTGACATTGTCTGCATTCTTTTCAGGAATGGAGATAGCTTTCGTTTCGAGCAACAGAATGCTTGCAGAAATGGACAAAGAGAAGAATGGCTTTGCACAAAGATGCCTGCAAATATTTTATCGCAACCCCAATGGCTTTGTTTCAACAATGCTCGTAGGCAACAATATCGTGTTGGTTTTGTACGGAATATTGTTTGCCGACATCTTCAACGCCACACTCTTCCTGTCCTTTTCGCCCGTCACGCAGGTTGCCTTAAACACCATTCTTTCAACCATTATCGTTGTATTTACTGGCGAATTCATTCCGAAAGTATTGTTTAAAAGCAGCCCCAACGCACTGCTGTCGTTCTTTGCCCCACTCGCTTACCTTTTCTTCATCGTATTGTGGCCTATCAGTCGTTTCTCTACCTTCATATCGCGCATAATGCTAAGAACCATAGGCGTGAAGGTTGATGAAGTGAAAAACGACGGCACTTTCACCAAAGTAGACTTAGATTACCTGCTCCAAAGTTCCATCGAAAACGCAAAAGACGATGGAAAACTGGAAGAGGAAGTAAAGATATTCCAGAACGCATTAGAGTTTACCGACACGAAAGTAAAGGACTGTATGGTGCCTCGCACAGAGATAAAAGCCGTTGATATAACCTGTCCTGTTGCCGAATTGCAGCAGAAATTCATTGAAAGCGGAAACTCCAAGATAGTTGTCTACAAGGACGACATCGACCATATAGAAGGTTATATCCACTCTTCGGAGATGTTCAAGAACCCACAAGTGTGGCACGACCATATCCGAAAAATGCCTTTCGTGCCCGAAACAATGACTGCCCAAAAGCTGATGCATATGTTCCTGCAGCAGAAGAAGAGCCTTGGCGTGGTTGTAGACGAGTTCGGCGGAACCAGCGGAATTGTTTCGTTGGAGGATATTGTAGAGGAAATCTTTGGCGACATTGAAGACGAACACGACAATGCAAAGTACATAGCAAAGAAGATTGCAGACAACGAATACATTCTCTCTGCTCGTTTAGAGATAGAAAAGGTGAACGATATGTTCGATTTGGATTTGCCGAAAAGCGATGACTATATGACCATAAGCGGCTTTATACTCCACGAATACCAGAGCTTCCCGAAATTAAACGAATTAGTTAAAATAGGGAAATATGAGTTTAAAATAATCAAGAATACAATGACGAAAATAGAACTTGTGAAGCTAAAAGTTAGCGTTTAGCGCATTTTCTTCGGTAATTATTACTTTAATTATCTTTTTATTTGTATTTTTGTACGCAATTTTTGCACTGATAAAGAAATAAATCAAAAAAAATAAATAAAATAAAAAATGGCAGCATTAGGAAAAATCAGACGCAGAGGCATCACGCTGATTGTTATAATCGGCTTGGGTCTTTTTGCATTTATTGCTGAAGAGGCTTTCCGTTCTTGTAACGGTATCAAAGGCGAAGCACGACAACAAGTGGGCGAAGTCTTAGGAGAGAAAATCAACGTGCAAGACTATCAGAAGCTCGTTGACGAGTATCAGGACGCTATCAAGTTCACAATGCAACGCGACAACTTGTCAGAGAGTGAACTCAATCAGGTGAAAGACCAAGTTTGGCAGCAGATGGTAACGAACCACGTACTCGAAGCTGACGCAAAGAAAGTTGGCTTGACTGTTACCGAACAAGAGTTGCAGAACGTTCTCAACGAAGGTACAGACCCAATGTTATCGCAAACTCCTTTCATCAACCAGCAGACAGGACGTTTCGATGTAAACGCATTGAAGCAGTTTATCGACGCTTACAACAAGGCAAAAACTGCAAATCCACAGCAGGCAGAACAGATGAAGACAGCCTACAACTATTGGATGTTTGTAGAAAAGAACCTCCGTTCACAGCTCTTGGGTCAGAAATTCCAGGCACTTTATGCAAGCTGCGTTCTCTCTAACAAGGCTGAAGCTAAACTTGCCTTCAACGACGAGAACGAAGAAGCACAGGTGCAGTTGGCTTCAATGGCATACACTTCTGTGAAAGATGCTGACGTGAAATACACTGACGAAGACTTGAAGGCTAAGTACGAAGAACTGAAGCCAATGTTCCGTCAGACCATCGAGACCCGCGACGTGAAGTATGTAGACTTCCAGATTTTGCCAAGCCAGGCAGACCGCAACGCTATTGTAAAGGAAATGAACGCTTACCAACAGCAGTTGGCAACAGCAGCCGACCCAGCACTCGTTATCAGCAAGAGCGGCAGCCAGATTCCTTACATCGGCTTGCCAGTAAGCAGCAGTGCTTATCAGGCATATTCTGACATTGCAGGAAAGATTGACTCTTTGAGCGTTGGAACAACAAACGTTACAGAGAACAAGGAAGACAACACATTGAATATTATCCGTGTTCTAAGCAAAGAACAGTTGCCAGACTCTGTTCAGTTCCGCCAAATCCAAGTTGCTGCAGCAACAAAGGAACAAGCTGTTGCAAAGGCCGACTCTATCCAAAAGGCGTTGGCAGGTGGCGCAGACTTTGAAGCCATTGCCAAGCGTTACGGCCAGACAGGCGAAAAGGTATGGTTCACAGGTCAGCAATACGAACACGCTACAACAATGAACCAAGACAACCGTCAGTACATCACAGCCATTATGAATGGCGAAGTAAACGGTGTCCAGAACTTGGCACTTAGTCAAGGCAACGTAATTCTTCAGGTACTCGACAAGAAGGCTATGAAGACAAAGACCAATGCTGCGATTATCAAGAAGACCATCGACTTCTCTAAGGAAACCCGCAGTGCAGCTTTCAACAAGTTCTCTGAATATGTTGCCAAAGGCACAACACTTGCTGAATTGGAAAAGAACGCAGCAAAATATGGCTACAAGGTACAGGAAAACAAGAACATAACTACTGCCGAGCACTACCTCGCAGGCATTCACGCTACCCGCGATGCCTTGAAGTGGGTGTTCGAAGCTAAGGAAGGCGACGTTTCTCCACTTTACGAGTGTGGCGACAACGACCACTTTATGGTTGTGGCATTGACAAAGATTCACCCACAAGGCTATCGTTCATGGGACGATGCTGAAGTAAAGGAAATCTTGAAGCGCGAAGTTATCAAAGACAAGAAGGCAGAACAGTTCATCTCTAAGCTCAACGGTCTGAACAGCATCGCTGCAGCACAAGCCAAGGGTGCCAAGGTTAGCGAAGTAAACCAAATCACTTTCGCTGCCCCAGCCTTTGTTCAAGCTACTGGTGCTACCGAGCCAGCACTCTCTGGTGCAGTGGCAGCAACAGCCGCAGGCAAGTTCTCTAAGAAGCCAGTTAAGGGCAATGCAGGTGTATATGTATTCCAAGTAGTGAAGAAGGCAATGCGCCCAGGCGTTAAATACGACGAAGCTAAGCAGATGCAAATGTGTATGCAGCAGAATATGCAGGCTGCAAGCACCTTCATGCAAGACTTGGTGTTGAACGCAAAGGTAGTAGACAATCGCTACTTGTTCTTCTAAGAACATAAACTAACACATTATATATAAGGTGGATTTGCTTGTCAAGTCCACCTTGTTTTATTTCCATACCTCGCAACTGCCTACAAGTAGCTTTCCTTTTTCATGCTCCAAACAGATACTTGAAATCGCCCTCGTTTTGTAAAGAAAATTCCCTTGAAAAACAGCAATTTCGTTTTGACGTTGCGAAAGCGGCTCTTTTGCACGCCAAAACAGCCGCTTTTACCTTGCAAAACCTACGCTTTTGGAATGCAAAACAATAGGTTTTGTAACATACTGATAACAAGTTAGTTAAACAATAGACACGCTTGCGAAAATGTTTTACACGTTTTCACCCTCTTTCCCCTACTTTCATAATGTTCTGTGCCATATTTTTAGTTTTAGCAGACAGCAACCATAAAATATCAGCAATAAATTTGGGATATTCCATTTTTTGTATGTATCTTTGCATTCGCTTTTGCCGATATGGCTCAGTTGGTAGAGCAACGCATTCGTAATGCGTAGGTCCCCGGTTCGAGTCCGGGTATCGGCTCTTCGTCGAAGAAGGGTTTCTACAAAAGCAAAAACACAGACTTCAATACAAATCAAAATCTACAAGCGGAATTAGCACATCGGTAGTGCACGGGCTTCCCAAGCCTGGGAGGCGGGTTCGACTCCCGTATTCCGCTCTTCCTCCCACCTTTTCATTCGCTTGCTGTAAACATATCTGTAAATGAGAACTAGGCTTTATCATCAGAAACACGCTCAAACTTTTTTCCTTTCCTTATACTTTTGTTCTGAAACTTTTTTACCTTTGTATTTGAAAAATAACAATTAAAAATTAAATTATGAATAGTAACGACCAAAAAATCTTAGATGAAATTGAACGAGCTGCTAAAAAGTTTAGCAATTATTTAGTGAATCATCTAAACCGCACTGACCTAAATGGCCATGACAATATAAAAAAATACCAAAAAGTTATTTGTGCCGAATTAAACAAAACAGTACCCGATTACTTATGGTACAGTGAATATAAAGCTATTCCATTGACACAAGATAGAATTGACATCTATGGAAAACCTAAAAGAAACAAAAATAAGCAGGTAGTTATAGAGATTGACGCCAGTCGTAAAGATCAGATTGCAACTAAATTTATGTCGCGATTAAGTCTTGTCGGATTAAATAAACCATTGCTTTATGTAGCCTTGTTATACCCAGATACCCAAAGAGACATAAATACCTGCAAAAAATATATTAAATACGCCTATAAGATTGCAAAAAAAATCAATAACAAATCTTCTGCAATAGGTGTGTTTGTAGATGTTAATAAAATAACAGGAAGTTCTAAAACTAAAGATTATGTTGAGGTGTGGGATTGTAATCGGAGAATGAATATCTATACTGATTCTACATCTAATAATATTCTCAAAGGTATGACAAAATGTATTTCAGAAGTCATTAAGAAATATATCAAAGAGAAGCAGAAACAGTTAAATGAAAGAATAAAACTTTTTATTACGAAGATCTTGTAGCCAATTTTAATTCTCACTTAAGTATTATTAGTAATAGTAAAGGTAAGAACAGATATCACAACACAGGTGTTCAACTCCCAATAAAGACAGGCAGTATTGCTACAGTATTCACCTATACACAATGGCGCCAAACGAAAATGTCGTGGAACAGATTTCTTACTCTTTGTGAAAAGAAAGGCATAAAGATAAATCAAGTATGGAAAAGGATATAATATCAATAATCCTTTAAGAGATATTACATTTACAGGAATAGTTCAAAAAGCTATTGGTATGAAGTTCTTGTAGTTTAAGTCCACAAAATGAAATAATTCCTTTCTATTTCATTCGCATAGCGAACTGCACAAATGAAAGATACAAGAAACAATTCCCTCAACTAAAAGATACAAACTATAAAGATATCTTCTATAATCTGCTTATAAATCAAAAAGCTGGAAAGAATGGTTTTCTTTCCAGCTTTAATTGTTTATGCCAAATATGTGGCAAACGTTATTCGCCGCACACTCGCTTATATTGCTCTATGAGCCATTGCTTCTGTTCGGCTATGCTGATATGGCTATTATCCAGCTCGATGGCATCATCGGCTTTGCGCATAGGCGACACTTCGCGATGCGAGTCTATATAGTCGCGTTGCTTTACGTTCTCCAATATCTCCTCGAAGTCAGCTTCCATGCCCTTTGCCTTGAGTTCATCGTAACGACGCTGCGCTCTTACTTCAGCCGAAGCCGTTACAAATATCTTCAGTTCGGCATTCGGGAATACCACCGTACCAACATCACGGCCGTCCATAACGATGCCTTTGTCTTCGCCCATCTTCTGCTGTTGCGCAACAAGTGCTGCACGCACAAACGGAACGGCTGCAATAGGGCTGACATGCGACGATACTTCCATCGTGCGGATTTCGCTCTCTACATTCTCATTGTTAAGATAGGTGTCGGGGCGACCCGTTTCCTTGTTGAGCTTGAAACTTATATTTATATTCGGAATTTCGGCTTCCAATTGAGGCAGGTTGATTGTGCCATCTGCACGAAACAGTCCGTGCCGCAGGGCATAAAGCGTTACACAACGATACATTGCGCCCGTATCTACGTAAACATAACCCAATTCGCATGCCAAATCCTTTGCCATTGTGCTCTTTCCACACGAAGAGAAGCCGTCAATGGCAATTGTTATCTTCTTCATCTAATATCTGTTCTTTTTGTTTCTTATTCCTATAATATTAAAGTGTGTAGGCGAAATTCACCATAATGGAGTTGCTCGATGCGTGGTATTTACCATACGATACATTCAGCTTGAAGCGTTCGAGGTTGATGCCTCCACCAACACTGAAACCTGCTCCGTGGCTGCTTTCATCGTCGCCAACTCCCACTTTCATATCGTTTCCTCTACGGAAATTGTAGCCACCGCCTACCCATAGACTTTCTGAAAGCAGAATTTCAGCACCCAGATTCAGGTGGTTTATAAATCGGTAATCGTAATGCGTAAGGTCTACGAGCGTAGCCGACACACGCACAGGAAGCGCAGCAAACGTTTTGCTGACACCTATTTGCAGGTCGAAAGGCATTTTTCCGAAATTGTCATCATACGCCTTTACCTGTCCGCCAAGGTTCTTTGCAACAGCCGACACCGACCATTCGCGCTCTGGGTCGTACCAATTCAAGCCCAAATCCACGCCCACGGCTATGCTGTTATAACTTCCAATATACGATGTTATGAACTTTCCTGTGATGCCACCGACCAAGTTGCGTGCCAATTCATAGGCGAAAACAGCCTCAACAGCAATCTCGCTTGCACTGAACTCGCCCGTCTGCACGTTGTTCTCGTCTACTTCTTTCATCTTTCCGTAGTTCATATACTGAATGCCGCCGGCAAGCGTAGCCTTATCGTTCATTGCTCTCGTGAAAGAAGCTCCCATATAGTTTGCTCCCTTCATATAGTTCATATAGCTGAGCCCAAGTGTTCTATCGCTGACCGATGCCGCCAAGGCTGGGTTCGAAAACATAAGCGAAGGGTCGTCCTCTATAATCGATATATTGTTGCCACCCAATGCAGCAGCACGCGCACTGACAGGTAAACGCAGGAAGTTGTATTCCGTTTGACTTTCCTGTGCTTGCGATATGGTTGAGAATAACCCAAGAAAAAGGGCGAAAACAAGCTTTTTCATTTAATGTACTTTAATTTATTGGCAAAGATACATCTTTTTCCGAATATCTTATTAATTTTGTCTGTCGATTATGCAGTCGGCATATAAAACTCTTAGCTTATTGCCCTGCATATAGCATATAACGTTGTATGACGGGATTTAGTGTTTAGATGTGGAAACAAAGAAGTCAAATAATGCAGATTTAGAGAACAAGCGTTGGATAAGATTTGTGCTTGGTCTGACAGTCGCATTGTCTGTTTTCTTTGTTGCAATAGAGTATTCCACACAAGGAGACGAGGAGAAACAAGCGAATGCCAACCTACTGAAAGACCTGAAACTGCACGACCAAGAGATGCTGCCCGCTATCGACCAACAGAACTTGGCGAAAGAGAAAGACGAAAGAAAGCCCACTCTTGAGGATATGCTAAACGTTAAACGGAGCGATATTCCGCAAAAGGTTACACCCCACGAAGTGGGCAATACAGAGTCGAACGACGAAAGAACAGCTGCACCAAACATCAGCGATACGCCAATCCTTACGCAGCAGGAGAGCAACCTACCCGACCCTACCAAGGTGGAAGAGGTGGATAAAAAGGAAACCAACAAGTTTACAGAAGACGATGCAGACAAGAGAATAGAACGCTACGACGACAAGGTAAGCAAGCGCATTCTGTCTGAAACGCCAACTCCGCCAGGCGGTTGGAGCTTTTTTATGACGTGGCTCACCAAGAATATAAAGTATCCTGACACTGCCAAGCAAGCCAAACAGCAAGGCACAGTGAGCGTTACCTTCATTGTAAACGCCGACGGAACCGTGAGCGACATTAAGGTTAAAGAAGCAAAGAATACCGATTTTGAGCAAGAAGTATTGAAAGTTGTGCGCACAATGGGCAAATGGAAGCCCGGCATACAAAATAATAAACCTTGCAAATCGTTATTAGAAATACCCATCGTGTTTAGTTTGTAAGTAGCAACTACTTGCCTGCAAGACAATTAAAATTCAATTCAGATAATATAAAATCCATTTCGATATGTACACATCTAAGGAACTTTTGGAAATTGTAAACCATTATTTAGACAGCCTTGCCTACGACCGTAAGCCTGCAAGCCTATACGAACCCATTAAATATGTATTGGATTTAGGCGGCAAACGCATACGTCCTATCCTGATGTTGTTGAGTTACAACCTATACAAAGATAATCCGAAAGACATTCTGTCGGCTGCTTGTGCATTGGAAACCTATCATAACTATACGCTTCTGCACGACGACCTCATGGACGAAGCTCCATTAAGACGCGGACAACAAACCGTACACAAGAAGTGGAACGACAACCAAGCCGTGCTTTCAGGCGACTCTATGTTGGTCTTGGCTTACGAACGATTGGCTAAATGCGACACGAAACACCTTGAAGCAGCCCTGCATCTCTTCACCGAAACGGCATTACAGATAGGCGAAGGACAGCAATACGATATGGAATTTGAGATGCGTAACGATGTTACAGTAGAGGAATACATCGAGATGATACGCCTTAAAACCAGTGTGTTGCTTGCTTGTGCAACAAAGATGGGGGCTATCTTAGCCGATGCAAGCAAGGAAGATGCAGAGAACCTGTACAAGTTTGGCGAACAAATAGGATTGGCTTTCCAGCTCCAAGACGATTATCTCGATGTGTACGGCGATGCGAAAGTGTTCGGAAAGAAGATTGGAGGCGACATAACATCGAACAAAAAGACTTATATGCTCATCACCGCTTTCAACCAAGCAAATGCTGAACAGAGAGCCGAACTCGAAAAGTGGATTAACAAGAGCGACTTCGACACCGAAGAAAAAATTGCTGCCGTAACACGGTTGTACAACGAAATCGGTGTAGATAAACTCGCTAAAGAGAAGATGGGCTTCTATTACGAGCAGGGAAAGAAGTTCCTTGATGCTGTAAAACTGCCCGATGAACGGAAGGAAGCATTGGTAGCATACGCAGCAGAAATGATGAAACGCCAAAGATAAGTTCCGTCTATCTTTGCTCATTTACATTTAATCACCGTTCCTTATATGCCGTACAGACGTTTACCCAAGACTGATGCAGCCCGACTGAAGGCACTGAAGACACTATTGGACAACAATGATATTTACACCGTAAGAAACAAATTCATTGATTGGAAACTGATAAATAGTGCCCAACCGCTTCACGACCGCTTGCTCACAGCCACCGAACAATATAGAATATCGATGTCGGCGCAAGTCAGGAATGCAAAGAAGATGGACGGTCTGCAGTATCGCGCCAGTATGTATCTTAGCCATTTCATACAGGTTTTGCTGATGTCGGTAGAGCGTGGAGAAATAAAACGGAAGCAGCTGCCGCTCTACGGACTAAACGAAGACGCAACGTCGCTGCCCAATATAAAATCTGCCGACGGGCTGTTGCTATGGGGACCGCAAATCATTGCAGGCGAAAAAGAAAGGGTAAAGCAAGGTGGAAAACCCATTTACAACCCTTCGATAGGAATGGTGGCAACGCATTTCGACATTTACAACGAAGCCTATACGGCACAACGGAAACTGCAAGAGCGCACCAACAAAGACAATCAAGTAATGGCAAAGCTGCGTCCGACCATCGACGAACTGATTTTAGAGCTGTGGAACGTCATTGAAGCGCACTTTGCAGACCTCCCCCCTAAAGAGCGATACGACCAATGCCGTAAGTTCGGTGTTATATATTATTATAGGAGAAACGAGGAAAAGCTGTAACAAACGACGACAGCAAAGACTGCAACCGACTATAATAAACAAAGATAAAACATTGCAATTAAGAAGAATATGATAATAGATACACACACGCACTTAGATGGAATAGAATTTAAAGAGGACATTCAAGAGGTGGTGGAACGAGCCAAAAGCGTTGGCGTTTCAAAGGTTTTCGTGCCTGCAATCGACTTAAACTCTATCGAAATGATGGGCAATGTCTGCAAGCAATTTCCCGATTTCGCCTATCCGATGTTGGGTTTGCACCCCGAAGAAGTAAAGGCTGACTATCGGGAAGTGCTCGAAAAGATGAAAGCAGTGCTGCTTGCAGACCACAACTACATTGCTGTCGGCGAAGTGGGATTGGACTTTTATTGGAGCAGAGAGTTTGAGAAAGAGCAGTTAGAGGCTTTTGAAGAACAGGTAAAATGGTCGGTCGAAACACGTTTGCCGTTGATGATACACTGCAGAAAGGCACAAAACGAAATGGTAAAAATACTCAGAAAGTATCAAGACCAGCTTCCAGGCGGCGTTTTCCACTGTTTTACGGGAAACGAAAAAGAGGCGGCAGAGTTGCTGACGTTCAACAATTTCGTATTGGGAATAGGCGGAGTGCTTACCTTCAAGAAGGCAAACCTTCCTGAAACATTGAAGTCTGTCCCCCTGCAACGCATTGTTCTCGAAACCGATTCGCCCTATATGGCACCCGTTCCATTGCGTGGAAAGCGCAACGAAAGTTCGTTCTTGGTGCACGTTGTCGCTAAATTGGCAGAAGTATATGGCACAACGGAGAACGAAATAGCCACACAAACGAACAAGAACGTAGAACGGATATTCGGCTTTTGCTAAGTTCTGAATGCACTAAACTTTATATCTTACTTGCTTATGGTTTCTCATCTTGGTCTGAAAGGCATTTTACTGATAGCATTTGTCTATGTAGCAACACAGGCAGAAGCTATTGAAAAAGACTCAATACGGCATTGGGGCTTCACCGTAAGTGTGATGAAAAGCGAAATTATTGCTTTAGATAAAAACCAACGCAAATACTTAAAAGAGAAAGAAAATGGCTCTGTTGCATTGGAACTGAACCATATCAATCTCCCTTCCGACCACGATTCATACGCAAAAGATTACAACTACCCTTCCCTATCCATCGGTTTACGCTACACGATGAACAACCGTGTGCTCTTTCATCGCACTCCCGATTTAGCTTGGGATAAGATAGAAGAAGTTCCATACGACTCCCGCTTAGGCAATACACTCTCGCTGTACGGCACTTTCCAACGCGCCATACACCGCAACAAGCACTGGGAAACGTCCTATTCGTTAAGCGGTGGAGTTGGCTATACCAACAAATGGTACAATAAAGACAACAATATAGACAACGACTTCATAGGAACGCCCATCCTTATATACTTTGGAGCAGGCATTCATCAAACCTATCGCTTTGCCCGAGAATGGGGTGTAAGAGCCAGCTTAGAGTTTGTCCATCATAGCAACGGCGCACTCTATCGTCCAAACAAAGGCTCAAATTGTGTAGGTCCGTCGGTCGGAATTGTTTATTATCCTTATTACGAAACATTCATCAGAGAGCACGGCAGCTTCCAATCAGCACCCTTCAAAAAGTTTCTGTACCTTGACTTAACAGCGGGTATTGGTGCCAAGACTTTGGTCGAAGATTGGCAAATAACACAATTCCGCACGCCAAAAACAGACCCCAACTACCGCACTGGAGATTTCAAACGATACGCAACCTATTCACTGCAGGCTAATTTAATGTACCGTTATGCACGCAGATGGGCGTCGGGTATAGGCATAGATGCCTTCTACAACACATACGCACCACACATAGAGCAATTGGAACGGAAAGAAGGCAACAACATAGATTGTAAGCCTTGGTCGTTTGGCATTGCAGGGAAACACGAAACTTTCTTTCATAACCTATCGGTAAACGTTGCCTTAGGAACCTATTTGTATCGAAGAATGGGCTCAATAGATAGGGAATTAGGCGGAAGAATATACGAACGGATTGGCGTAAACTATTCGTTTCCATCGCTAAATGGACTTAAATTAGGCATCAACGTAAAGGCGCATACCACAAAGGCAGACTTTACCGAACTTGTCATAACCTACCCTTTCCGCCTTTAAAAGTAGCTCGATAGGCAGGTTCTAAAGCACATTTATTATGTAAGTTCGGCATAAGAAAAGCAGATTGAGCAAGCAATCTCATAGATGTTCTTCAGAGAGTTTTTCAGTTCAGCTTTGTAAAGATAATTCTCTTAAAAAATGATAACTGCGTTTTTGCATTGCGAAAGCGGCTGTTTTGCATCGCAAAACAGCCGCTTTTACCGTGCAAAACCTACGCTTTTGGAACGCAAAACAATAGGTTTTACAATGCGCTGATATACAGGTTGTTATACAACAGTTACTCTTGCGAAAAATATTTACACCTCTATTGCCTTCTTTCCGTTCATAAAGCAAGGCGAGTTTGGGGTAATAGTTCGAGGACAAAGAAACTCCATTTCTTTTTGATTATAAGCCTATTAAATCATTGCCGATTCCTTCTTAAAGTATCTTATAAATAATATATTGGCGCAGTTCTCATACCGCACTCACGTACTTATAATAAAAATGCTTGTTATATGATTTGTGTATATTGATGAAAATTAGTACTTTTGCACTTAACTTAATGCAACATTCAATTTACATAGATAAATAAAAAACAACAACATAAATGAATATTTCATATAAATGGCTAAAGGAATACGTTGATTTCGACCTTGAACCACAGGATTTAGCGGCTGCGCTGACCTCAACAGGATTGGAAGTTGGAAGCGTAGAAGAGGTTGAAACTATCCGTGGCGGACTGAAAGGACTCTTTGTAGGCAAGGTGCTTACCTGCGAGGAACACCCCAATTCTGACCACTTACACGTTACAACGGTAGACCTTGGCAAAGGCGAGCCACAGCAAATAGTATGCGGTGCAGCCAATATAGCAGCAGGACAAAAGGTTATTGTAGCAGATTTAGGCTGCGTACTGTACGATGGCGACGACTCTTTCACTATCAAGAGAAGCAAGCTGAGAGGCGTCGAGAGCTTGGGAATGATTTGTGCTGAAGACGAAATCGGCGTAGGAACAAGCCACGACGGCATCATTGTTCTGCCCGAAGATGCACAAGTGGGTATGCCTGCAGCAGAGTATTACCAGCTCGATAGCGACTGGCTCATTGAAATAGACATTACTGCCAACCGTGCCGATGCGTTGAGCCATTACGGCGTAGCACGCGACCTTTACGCGTGGTTGAAGCAAAACGGATACGAAACATCGTTGCACCGCCCCGACTGCGATAAGTTTGCGGTAGACAACAACGACCTTCCTATCAAAGTAAAGATAGAAAACCCTGACGCCTGCCGCCGCTATGCGTGCCTCAGCATCACCGATTGCGAGGTAAAGGAAAGCCCACAATGGCTGAAAGACAGGCTCAATGTAATTGGCGTTCGCCCCATCAACAACATTGTAGACATTACCAACTACATTATGATGGCTTACGGACAACCTATGCACTGCTTCGATGCAGACATGGTAACAGGTAGGCAAATCATCGTGAAAGACAAGAACGAAGGCAAGAAGTTCATCACGCTCGACGGCGAGGAACACACGCTTGGCGAGCACGACCTTGCTATTTGCAACGCCGAAGAACCAATGTGCATTGCCGGAGTATTCGGCGGAAAAGGCAGCGGAACATACGAAAACACACGCAACGTAGTGTTGGAAAGTGCCTACTTCCACCCTACTTGGATTCGCAAGAGTGCGCGTCGCCACGGTCTTTCTACCGATTCGAGCTTCCGTTTCGAGCGTGGAATCGACCCCAACGGAACCATTTATGCCCTCAAGCAAGCAGCCATTCTCTGCAAAGAGCTGGCAGGCGGCAAGGTAAGTATGGAAGTTTGCGACGTATATCCTACGAAAATGGAAGGTTTCCCTGTTCGTTTGAACTACGAATATGCCGACCGCCTTATCGGAAAACAGCTCGGAGCCGACACGATTAAGAGCATTGCAACAAGTCTTGAAATGGAAATCGTGAAGGAAGATGCCGAAGGACTCGACCTTATCGTGCCTCCCTACCGTGTAGATGTAAAGCGTCCGTGCGACGTTATCGAGGATATTCTCCGCATTTACGGCTACAACAACGTTGAAATTCCAACCGAACTGAAGTCTTCTCTCACCATCGCCGAAGAGGCAGACAAGAACTTCCACAGGGAAGATATCGTGAGCGAGCAGCTTGTCGGCGCAGGTTTCAACGAGATATTGAACAACTCGCTTACCGCACAGGCTTACTATGAGGGCACAGAACTCAATGCCTATCCGTGGGAACAGACCGTAAAGATAATGAATCCGCTATCGAGCGACTTGGGTGTAATGCGCCAGACACTGCTCTTTGGTGGCTTGGAAAGCATTCGCCGCAACGTGAACCGCAAGGCGCAAAACCTAAGATTCTTTGAAGTCGGCAATACTTACAGGTACGAACAAGACAAGTGGAGCGAGGAAAACCCTATCAAGGCATACCGCCAAGAATACCATTTGGCACTCTGGATAACGGGCAAACGCGTGCAGGGTTCGTGGGCACACGCCGATGAGGAAAGCACTTTCTACGAACTGAAAGCCAACGTTGAGAACATTCTACGCCGTGTTGGAATGGCACAAAACGCACTTGTTGCCGAAACATCGCAGAACAACATCTTCGACAAAGGTATGGAACTGAAGACCCGCGGCGGTAAAACCATCGTTGAAATGGGTATCTTGAGCCACAAGCTATTGAAGAAAATGGACATCGCACAGGCTGTTTTCTATGCCGATGTGAACTGGACAGAGCTGATGAAAGCCATTCGCAAGAACAAGCTGCAGTTCCAGGAAATATCGAAATATCCAAGCGTCAGCCGCGACTTGGCACTCTTGTTGGATTCCAACATCGAGTTTGCACAGATAGAAGAGATTGCCCGCCAGAGCGAAAAGAAACTTCTGAAGAAAGTCGAACTCTTCGACGTTTACGAGGGCAAGAACCTCCCCGAAGGCAAAAAGAGCTACGCCGTGAACTTCATACTTCAAGACGAGACGAAGACTTTGAACGACAAAGCCATTGACGCCATTATGCAGAAATTAATTAAAAACATAACAACAAAACTCGGAGCAGAACTCCGATAAAACACAATTCCAATGGGAAGAGCATTTGAATATCGCAAGGCTGCAAAGCTAAAGAGATGGGGCCACATGGCTCGCACGTTTACAAAATTAGGTAAAGAAATTGCCATTGCCGTAAAGGCAGGCGGTCCTGAACCTGAAACCAACCCGCGCTTGCGTGCTATCATCGCAACCTGCAAACGCGAGAATATGCCAAAAGACAATATCCAGCGCGCCATTAAGAACGCAATGGGCAAGGACACGAGCGACTATAAAGAGGTGCCATACGAAGGATACGGCCCTCACGGAATAGCCATCTTTGTAGACACGCTGACCGACAACACCACCCGCACCGTGGGCGATGTCCGCTCTGTCTTCAACAAATTCAACGGAACACTCGGCACACAAGGCTCGTTGGCATTCCTTTTCGACCACAAAGCCGTGTTCTCTTTCAAGATTAAGGAAGGCATTGATATGGAAGAACTCATTCTCGACCTCATCGATTACGGTGTAGAAGACGAGTTCGACCAAGACGATGAAGAAGGCGAAATCACCATTTACGGCGAGCCTACCAGCTTTGGCGAAATACAAAAGCACTTGGAAGACAATGGTTTTGAAATCACCTCTGCCGAATTCACCCGCATTCCGAACGACCTAAAGGACGTTACCGACGAAGAACGCGAAACCATCGACAAGATGATTGAAAAGCTCGAAGACTTCGACGACGTACAGAATGTTTACACAAATATGAAACCAGCAGAGTAAAACGCTCCGCAGCATCATAGAAAATACAAAAGCCAACCCCACCAATAATGGGGTTGGCTTTTTCTTTATACTACTCCATCGCCTTTCTTTCTTAGCGTCAACAAAGTGGCTTTAGCAACAACGCATTACTGCTGAATATCATCAAACAAACACAAACAGAGCAGAACAATCAATATTTTGTAGGGGAAATACCACGCTGCAAAAACTCGCTAGGTACCTTAAAAACGCCAAAGAAAGGTGTAAATATTTTTCACAAGCCAAACTATTGCATAACTATTTCATTATCAACGTTTTATAAAACCTATTATTTTGCGTTGCAAAAGCGTAGGTTTTGCGCGGTAAAAGCGGCTGTTTTGCGTTGCAAAAGAGCCGCTTTCGCAATGTCAAATCGAAATTAGCGTTTTTCTTCGGAATAATCTTTACAAAACAAGAGGGGAAGTTTGGCATTGGCAAAAAGCAAAAAGCTGATAATACAGCCTTATGCTTTCATTTTGCTACGTATATCTTCTAAAAAACTAAAATACTGCGAAGTCCCTGCGTTAATTTCTTAAAATATCAAAAAATGTTTATTTTGTAAAATACGTTTCTTGTTAAATAAATACCTTTTTGTATCTTTGTAGGCATAGAACAAGACAATCAAACCTTTTCAATAAATAAAGGAGGAATATGAAGAACAACACAAGCAGAATTGCAGACTTTTCACAGTTGGTGGAAAATCTGAAGGAAACTGGCAACAAGAAGAATGTTGCAATTGTGTGGGCGGAAGACAGCCACACGCTCGAAGCTGTAGAAATGGCATACGAAGCGGGATTTGCCAATCCCATTTTGGTATGTTCGCAGCAGACAGCAGAAAAATACGAAGGCAAATACGAAATTCTTTTTGCAGACAATCCGCAGGACGCTTCCGAGAAAGCAGTGGCACTTGTGCGAGAAGGACGTGCCGATGCGCTGATGAAAGGCTTCGTGAATACCGATGTGCTGTTGCGTGCCATTCTTGACAAAGAAAAGGGAATATTGCCCAAAGGCAGCGTGCTGACACACATCACGGCAGCCAAACTGCCCACGTATCCGAAACTTTTGTTCTTCACCGACCCTGCCGTCATTCCGCATCCTACGCAGGAACAGCGTATGGCACAGATACGATACGTTACCGATTTCTGCCACGCGTTCCACATCGAGCAGCCTAAAATATCGCTCATTCACTGTTCTGAAAAGCCCGACGGAAAGCATTTCCCTTATACAGAAGGCTATTTGGAACTGAAAAAGATGGCTGCCGACGGTGCTTTCGGCGACTGTATCGTAGACGGGCCGCTCGATTTGAAGACGTCGTGCTCGGCAGAAGCACTGGCAGACAAGAAGATTGATTCGCCCATAGAGGGAGAAGCCGATGCCGTAATCTTCCCCGACATCGAGGCTGGCAACGTGTTCTACAAAGCCATAACGCTCTTTGCAGCAGCCGAAACCGCAGCCGTATTGCAGGGCACGCAGGTTCCTGTGGTGCTGGCAAGCCGCGGCGATACCGTAACATCGAAGTTTTACAGTATGGCACTTGCCACTATCATCTCTAAATCAAACAATTAATACTATATGGCATACAAGATTTTAGCGATTAACCCTGGGTCTACTTCTACCAAAATATCGGTAGCCCACGACATTGAACCGCTTTTCGTAGAAGATGTAAAGCACTTGCGCAGCGACCTTGAACATTTTCATACCATATTCGACCAGTATGAATACCGTAAGCAACACATACTTCAGGAATTGGAACGCCGCAACATTCCGCTCGACTTCGATGCTGTCGTAGGGCGTGGCGGACTTGCTAAGGCTGTTGAAAGTGGTGTATATAGAGTTACGCCAGAGATGATTGAAGACCAGCGAACAGCCCCTCACCAACACCCATGCGACCTCGGTTGCAAGTTGGCATACGAGATTGCAGAGATGATACCCGGCTGCCAGAGCTTCATTGCCGACCCCGGTGTGGTAGACGAAATGGCACCCGAAGCACACGTTACTGGACTTCCTGAAGTTCCACGCATCTGCATTTGGCACGCACTGAACCAGAAAGCAGTGGCTCGCCGCTATGCACGCGAAAACAATACATCGTACGAAAAGCTGAACCTTATTATCGCTCACCTCGGCGGTGGCATTTCTTTCGCAGCCCATCAGCAGGGACGTGCCATCGACGCCAACAACGCTTTGTCGGGCGACGGACCTTTCTCGCCAGAGCGTACAGGTACGCTGCCTATGCTCGAAATCGTTCGTTTGTGCTACAACAGCGGACTCAGCGAGGAGCAAATGATAAAGAAGATATGCTCGCAAGGCGGTTTGCTCGCACACTTGGGCACCAACGACTTCCGAGAAATAAGGAAACGCATCGACGCAGGCGACGACCACGCACAGCTCATCATATCGGCTATGATATGGAACGTGGCGAAGGCGATTGCTGCCGAAGGTGCTGTGCTCTGCGGAAAGATAGACGCCGTAATCCTCACAGGTGGTATGTGTTACAGCGAATACCTTGTTGGCGAACTGAAAAAGCGCATCAGCTACCTTGCCCCCGTCGTGGTTTACCCTGGTCAGGACGAAATGCTCGCCCTCACAGAGAATGCCTTGGCGGCGTTGGAAGGCAAGCAGGAAGTAAAGGTTTACTAAACCGTTGGGGCGTGAATCATCACGCTCGCAACACCCAATACATAGCCACGTTGGTGGCAGGAATGCAATAAACTGCTGCAAGAAAAGTGTAAATATTTTTCACAAGCGTAACTATTGCGTAACCAACTCGCTATCAACGCATTGCAAAACCTATTGTTTTGCATTCCAAAAGCGGCTCTTTTGCACGGTAAAAGCGTATGTTTTACGTTGCAAAAGAGCCGCTTTCGCAGTGCCAAATCGAAATTGCTGTTTTTCTTCGGAAGTATCTTTACAAAATCAAGGCTATTGTTAAGCTCTATCTTAGAGTTTCTAGAGGATTCTAGGAAAACTAGAAATTATAGATACCCTCCATTTTTCTTTGGAACTAGAAATACGATAAACTGTTCCAAATTCTTTATTCCGTGTAGAACTTAACCAACTTTGTGATGGCGCGTTGGCACACTGGGCAAAAGTTGGGGTTCTGGTTTGTGCGCATACGACAGTCGGGAAAGGCACGGTAAACGCCGTGTTTAGAGTAGCCCGCAGGCTCGTAAGCACCTATCTTCCACTTATCTTGCTTCGCATTGGGCTTGTCGAGGTCGGCTGGCTGCGGCGTTGGCAGCGGTGTATTCTTCGTTACCATATCCGCCCACTTCGATTTTAGGTCTACAAGCGTGGTAAGGTTGGGTTCCCAAGGTTCTATGTCGTGCGGATACATAGGCATATCGCCGTAGCCGTACTCGTCGCCCAAGCCTGCAAAAGAGTGTCCGAATTCGTGTACCACAACTGGCTTGAAAGCTGGGTGGCGCACCATAGAGAGGTTGTACGAGTTCAATATGCCTCCTCCGCCATAGTTTTCGGTGTTCACCAACACGATGATGTGCTCGTAAGGTGTGCCTGCCAACCAGTTGTGGAGGGTCTTCAGATGCAGCGTTGTAAGGTATCGGTCGCTGTAAAAGGTGTCGAAGTTGGAGTGTAGGGCGGTGTTCTTCCATATTCCTTTGCCAGGGATTGACGTGCCACTCTCTGCCGATGGCGACTTCACGGCTACCACATTGAAGCGGTTGCGCAACGATTTGAACGGCTCGTGGGCAAACAGTGCCTCCATCGCCGTGCGGCAATCGTTGAGGAAAGCGGGCATTTCGGCGTCGGTGTAGCCCTCTGCAATGTAGGCAATGTGTATGCAGCGTGTGGGGTCGGCAGCCTTTTGGAGAGTTTCGTAAGGCGTTACGTACTTCTCGCCGATGCGCCGTATCAGTATGTCGGTGGGCACAACGGTGTGTGTGAGCGTTGTCGTTACGCGGCGGCGGTTGTCGCGCAGTTCGATGGTAACGTCAGCAGTATCTTTTGGGAAAGGTACGAGGAAAACATTTTCGAACGATTTCTTGACGGTCTTCGCCTCATCGTAAGTGAGCCATTCTTGAAAAAGCGTAGAGAAAGAATTGCGGTAGATTACCTCCTTCGTGCGGTGGTCGCGCACCGTAATCTGACCGTTGCCCTCCAAAGGCAACTCGCTGAGCCTGTGTTTCTTACCATACCATCGTGGCATACGGCAAAGCTCGTCCACGGCAATGGTTTGTTGGTGGGCGTTTCCTGCGAAATTGTAGTCTATACGCAACGTTGCATCTTCAAAATAGCGTTGAAAATCCTGCGCAAAAGCAAAGGTGCCAGTAAGCAGGAGCAATAGCAATAAGTTTATTTTCCTCATTTTCAAATAGGTTTTTTCGTTTGTTTGCAAATTTAATAATATTTTTCCGATTTCGTCTACACATTATATATATTTATAGACGGCAGGGATATTATTCAGCAAAAAATTCGTAAATTTGCAGAAAAGAAACAATAATGAAGCATATTTCTTGGGGATTTATAGGCTGCGGAGAGGCTACGGAACGCAAGTCGGGAGCAGCTTTCAACGCTGTAACCGAGTCGCACGTGGAAGCCGTATGCAGCCGAAATGCCAGAAACGCACGCACTTACGCCAACCAACACGGCATACCACGCTGGTACACCGACGCACAACTGTTGGTGAACGACCCTAACGTGAACGCCATTTACATCGCTACGCCGCCCTCGGCGCACGCCACCTACGCCATTATGGCGATGCGGGCAGGCAAGCCTTGCTTAATAGAGAAGCCGTTGGCAGCGTCGTACGAAGACTGCGTGCGCATCAACCGCGTGTCCGAACAGACGGGCGTGCCCTGCTTTGTGGCTTACTATCGTCGCTATCTGCCTTATTTCAAGAAGGTGAAAGAGATTTTGCAGTGTGGCGCAATCGGCAAGGTGCTCACTATGCAGATACGCTTTGCCGTGCCTGCAACGGAACTCGAAGACGACAAATCGGACGAGCTGCCGTGGCGATTGCAGCCCCAAGAGGCAGGCAGAGGCTATTTCTACGACCTTGCGCCCCATCAGATTGACTTGCTTCAGAGTCTGTTCGGCGTCATCGTAAAGGCTCACGGATACACCGCAAACCGCACTGGGCTGTACGAAGTGGAAGATACGGTGAACGCAGTGTTCCGCTTTGAAAGCGGACTTTGTGGCAGTGGGTCGTGGAGTTTCACCGCTCACGAGAGTGCAAAGGAGGACTGTATCGAGATTTACGGCACGAAAGGGCGCGTCATCTTCTCGATTTACAACTATGAACCCATTACCCTTTACACCAGCGAAGGTATGCAATACCTCGACATAAAGAACCCTCATTATGTGCAAGAGCCCCTTATCCGTGCGGTGGTGCAAGACCTTCAAGGCTACGGTAAATGCGAAATCAACAGCATAGAAGCTACGCCTACCAACTGGGTAATGGACAGAATCTTAGGCAAATACTGACGCTATGCCCATCAAAGCCATCATATTCTGCTTGCTGATGCTGCTTTTCGCCCCCGCAACAAGGGCAGAAAGCAGTAGGAAAAACATATCCGAAAGCACAGAGTGGCAACGCCTCGACAGTGTGAAATGGCAACGACCCGACACCACAAAACGCTGGTTCCACCGACATTTGCGCAATATTGGAAAGACAATGGGCAAGATGAACGACATTGATACCACCTACATTGAACCGCAACGGTACAACTTTACGGCGATGATACAGAACACCAACAACTTTGAAGTGTATGTACTGAACAACCAACAACGCCACCATCTGACCCTTGCACCCGAACCAGCGATACGCATAGGTCCCTATCTGGGGTGGCGATGGATATTCCTTGGCTACACCATCGACATTAAACACCCATTCTTCAACAGTACGGAACAGAAGCGAAAGGAGTTCGACTTGAGTCTTTACAGTTCGAAAATAGGCTTCGACCTCTATTATCGGAAGACGGGACAGGACTTCAAGATACGCCGTTTGTCGATGGACGACAAAATCGACACAACCCCTTTGGAGGGTATGGAATTCGACGGAGTGGAGTCTACAGTAAAGGGTTTCAACATCTACTATATATTCAATCATCGCCGTTTCTCCTATCCTGCCGCCTTCAGTCAAAGCACCACACAGCGCAAATCGGCAGGCAGTCCGCTCATCGGCATCGGTTACACGAAGCACACGCTGAAGTTTGACTGGGCAGAATTTTACCGTTTGGCTTTCAAACACCTAAAGATAAACGGCAAGATAGAAGACATTGAGGACTTGCTCGAAACGGAAGAGATACGCTATACCAACATTTCCGTCAGCGGCGGCTACGCCTACAACTACGTGTTTGCACACAACTGGCTGCTTGCAGCATCGGCAACACTCGGTCTTGCCTACAAGCACAGCGGCGGAAAGATATTGGAAGACAACTTCTCGCTGCGCCGAATCATATCCAACAACATCAATTTCATCGGCACAACACGCTTCGGAGTGGTGTGGAACAACACAAAATGGTATGCTGGCACAAGTCTGATAATGCACTCATTCAGCTACCACCGCGAACATTTCTCTACACGCAACCTCTTCGGAAACCTGAATTTCTACGTCGGAATGAACTTCGGAAAGCGAGGAAAAGCAAAGCAAAACAAAGATAAAACAGCAACGAAATGAGGACAATAAGATTTTTTCTGCCACTCGCAATGTTTGCCCTGCTCTCGGTTGGCAACGCAACAACCACCCGAACCGTCCGCCACGCCTCTGCCCTTGCAGCTCAAAAGCACAGCCAACAAGGCACGAAAAAGGCTGCAACAACGGACGCCGACCGTATAGAACGCCTGCTTGCCGACCTGCTACCCTTACGTTCAAAACTGTCAAAGGAGGATATGATACTGAAAGTGGCACGCCATTTCATCGGCATTCCCTACGTTGCACACACGCTCGACCGCAACAGCGAGGAAACGCTCGTGGTGAACACGAGGGAGATGGACTGCACTACTTACCTCGAAAACGTTATCGCTGTGCTGCTCTGCGTAGACCGAAACCAAAGCCGTTTCAGCGATTTCACACGTATGTTGCAAAGCATTCGCTACCGACAGGGGCACCTTTCTTACGAAAACCGACTGCACTACTATCAGTGGTGGGTAACCGACAACCAGCAAATGGGCTTCGTCAAGGAAATAGAAACGCCGAATCCGCCCTTCACCGCCACACAACGGCTGAAGATAAACTACATGAGCGAGAACTACAAAAGCTACGATATGCTGCGCAACCACCCAAAACGCGTGGCAGCACTGAAGAAAATAGAAGACCAAACCAACGGCACAGTGGTGCGATACATACCCAAAAGCCAGCTTACAAACACTGCGTTGCTCCGCAAAGTAGTGCGCAACGGCGACATTATCGCCATTACCACCAACAAACGCAACCTCGACACAACGCATTTGGGCTTCGCCGTGTGGCACAGCGACGGACTTCACCTGCTGAACGCATCGAGTCTGAAGAAAAACGGCAAGCAAGTGGTAGAACCGAAAGAAACCCTTTACCAGTATCTAATGCAGCGACAGCAGAACCCAGGCATACGTGTGGCAAGGCTGATATTCGATAATCTTTGTTAATTCTTCCTAATTCGCACCCTTCGCAGTGCACAAACACAGCATTAATAAAAAGGAAATTCGTAACTTTGCACAGTTTTTATGCCGCTTAGGCTCGAATAAGTGCGGGAAAGATGCTCCGCCGCCTATCGGTCAAACCGTTTACAATAAATAAAATGTACGCAATTGTAGAAATTAACGGTCAGCAGTTTAAAGTCGAAGAAGGCAAGAAGCTCTTCGTAAACCACATCAAAGATGCGGAAGAAGGCAAGACTGTTGAGTTTGACAAAGTTCTGCTCTTAGACAACGAGGGAACAGTCACAGTTGGCGCACCTACTGTCAGTGGTGCAAAAGTAGTAGCCGAGGTGGTAAACCCACTTGTAAAGGGTGACAAGGTAATCGTCTTCAAGATGAAGCGTCGTAAGGACAGCCGCAAGAAGAACGGTCATCGCTCACACTTCACACAGGTAGAGATTAAAACAATTAACGCTTAAATTTAGGAGGACAAGAAATGGCTCATAAAAAAGGTGTCGGTAGTTCTAAGAACGGACGCGAATCACATTCAAAGCGTTTAGGTGTTAAAATCGGAGGTGGTCAGAAGATTATCGCAGGCAACATTATCGTACGCCAGCGCGGTAACAAGCACTACCCAGGTGAAAACGTAGCACAAGGTAAAGACGATACTCTCTACGCTCTCGCAAACGGTATCGTTTACTTCCACAGAGGCAAGTACAACAAGAGCAAGGTTTCTGTACTCTCTGAAGAAGCATACGCTGCAAAAACACAAACACCAGAAGCGTAAAGCAAAACAAACAAAACTATTCCAAACAAACAACATAGTCCCGAATTTCCATTGGAAATTCGGGATTTATGCATTTTAAAGGTATGTATAGGATAGAGCTTAACAACAGCCTTGATTTTGTAAAAATAATTTCTTTAGAAAACGGCAATTTCGATTTGGCGTTGCGAAAGCGGCTGTTTTGCAGTGCAAAACCTACGCTTTTACCGTGCAAAACAGCCGCTTTTGGAATGCAAAACAATAGGTTTTGCAAAGCATTGATATACAGATTGTTACACGATAGTTGTGCTTATGAAAAATATTTACACTGTTTTTACCTGTTTCCCACATATATAACAAGGTGTGCGAACGAAGCGGAAGAAGGTGCTAAAGCGAGGTAACAACCTTCCAAACTCTCTGTAAGCCGTATGGAAATGTAGCTTTTTTATTTGCTCTTACCAGCATAACGCTCCGTATTTTTACAATTCAGATACTTCCGTTTTGCCTATCTCCATCGCTGCAACCACTATTGTATTATTGAATTTACAAATGCCGCTTCCATCTTTTTCATCTTATCACAGAAATCTGCATACGATGATGCGTCTTTGCTAATTTCAATTCCATATATAGAAAGACTTGCAATACTTCCTTTCAGATATGAAGTAGGAATTTCAGACTGTGCTTGTTCCAATGGAGCAACAAAGCCTCCCTTCTCTACATGTAAAGCTGTTATATACGCAATCAATTGGTGTACATCGTCAGGTGCTACATTTGAGACCCTCTTATAGCTACCAAGTTGTTTGTATTTAGCGTCAAGTACCATATCGTCCTTATAGAAATCTGGATAACGAATGCCGCTACGGTCTTCAAAAAGGTATATACCACCTTTTTGAAGTTTATTTTCTGGGTGCTTAAACCCAACCTCACGCAAAATGGTATTCACATATTCTTCCCATAGCCATGCACCATCGAATAAGATACCGCAAACCTCTTTATCGTTTTCACCATACTTAACTTCTTCCATTCGTAGAATCTGTAAGCAAAGAATCTGCAGTGGTCGATATTCCGTATAGTATGAATGGTTCTTTATTCGGAGGTTTTTGCCCACGATATTGTTTCGTTCGTGCTTATTATATAAAGGTGTATGTTCAATAATTGCTTCTACGTTTTCTATTGTTTCGCGGTCTATATTCAAGACAGATTCTCCATATTTCTTGGTTTTCATAAACTCAATGGTATGTCTAACAAGTTCTGTCATATCGTTGTCGCGACTGTATTCACGAGTCGAATAGGCAATGTTGCCAACAAAAGGGATATTTCGTGCAATATGGCGACTTATGTCTATCGCTCCTCTAAGATTGGTATCATTATGTTTAAAGTGCTGATATTCTCTATATACACCTTGACGTAAAGCTGCTTTCAGGAAATACGGAAACATAAACATAATGAAATCGAATACATCTTCCTGTTCATTATTATGGTTGAGTTCGAAAAGATTGAACGACAAAACCTTCTGAAGCATATAATGCAATAGGTAATCATCGCGCCCAACATCAAACCTTGACCTAATCTTAATCCGCAGTTTGCCTACACCGATAAAGCCCATTATATTGCCAGTAGCAATGCGTACTTTTTCCGCATCATCGGTATTTAAGATGTTTATGACAGAAGAATCGCCAATCCTATCGTCAGATTCGTTGATGCTGTGTGGGAAGATGAGCAGGCTTTCGTTCTGCTTGCATAGTTCAGCAATCGTTTTATCTGCAATTGGAAACAAAGCAGCAATATCCTTTCGTAGGAATGTTTGGGTATCTGCCCGTCCGATATTGTTGTCTGTCAGATTAATTCTCATCTGCCAATTCTGTGGTATTTGAAAGCTCTTCTTCTTTTTTACCAAAGTAAGCTATGCTTAGTTGATTCATAATTTCGCCTGTATTGCGGAATCCACGAAGATATTCTCTCAGCAATGGCTCTATATTCATCTTCCATAACTTACCGAAATCGCCTCCGTTTTCGCCAAGTTTTCGGAAGTAAGCCGGTCCTATCATATAAGCAGCCCCTAATCCTTCCGTTTCTTCAATGGCTTTATTCAAACGCTCCATCTTTTCTTTGGCTTCCTCTACACACGACAGTTCGTCGAGCATAGATTCCGTATCGGCAGGCGTAACCTCTACCCAAGAAAAGCGACGGCGCATGGCAAAGTCCATATTCTCTACGCTACGGTCTATGTCGTTCATTGTTCCAATGATGTAAACATTCTCTGGAACAAAGAAACCGTCCTTGAATGGGTCACCATCTTCTATTATATTTTGGTATTGGGTATTCACTTTTCCCCTCTCACCCCTATATCCTGGGTCGATAGCAAAGAACAATTCGCCGAAGATTTTTGATATATCGCCACGGTTAATCTCATCAATTATGAACACATAATTCTTTCTATCAACTTTCGAAACTTCTACCGACGGCTCTTTAGCAGCTTGGTTTGAATCCTTAAAACTCTGCAAAGCTTTAACACAGAAGTCCTTAAAGACACCGTTACGCAGCTCAAATCCGAAGTTGTCGGAGTCTCTCACAGGGCGCAAACCTTCTACAAAGTCGGTGTAATCGTACGAGGGGTGGAACTGTACAAATGCCATTTCGTTGTCGGAACAACCCATTTCTTTGGCAATTGCCTGCGCCATAAACGTCTTACCAGTTCCGGGTGCACCCGTAAGAACTAAATTTTTGTTCTGCTCAAGCAGTTCTATGTATTTGGCATACTTCCTCGTAGGTTCATCGTTTCTTACACTGTTTATATGGTTTATTATGTCTTTATCCGTACATTCATCGATGATTCTTCGGTAACGGCCATATTTAGAGCCATCGAAATCTATCTGTCCTTGCCAGAAGTAGTTCACATTATAAGAGACAATAGTCGATGTATTTTCTTCCCTTATAGAACCTTTTTCGCTTGTAACTTCCCCTAGAATGAATATACGGAGACACGGTATATCTTGTTTTGGACCTTTGGTAAACGATGATTTTACAATAACAACATCACCCTTTTTTATTTTCTTGGCAAGCTTCAATTGGCGTTGTCCCTCCGTTGTCTTATCGAATATTCCTTCCCAAATACCTTCTTCTACAAAGCGGGGCAGTTGTGAATCCTCATCCTCATTGATGTGTCCAACACACCAATAACGAGCTCTCCACAACAACGAGTGAAGAAAACCAAGCTGTTTCGGGAATGAAACGAAGAGCGACCATAGCACATCTTGTGCTAAAAGCAAGTCTGACTTAACATAATTCTCAATAGATGGAGCCACCAAATCGTGCAGTTCATTGTCGTTTTCAACAATATGCAGAAGTGGCTTTATGAGTTCCATAAAATGAGAATAGCATTTACCTGCTGTCTTTGGTGGTATATTTAAATATTGGCAAATCGTTTTATATAGCCCATATTTATAAGTTGTATAGTTATTGGGGGCGATACAAGTCAGTATTGCTGATGCTGTACGTTCATCGTTTGCATAAAGGTTCTGCTTGTTATCGTTTGGAACATCTGCTGCTATATCTTTCATGGCGGCATAGAATTCCTGAATGCGCTTATCCAGCAATACTTGCCCATCTGTCAGTGATTGGATAGCTTCTTCAAGCTCTTTGGGACGTTCTTTTATCACAAAATCGAGCGTTGGACTAACCGAAGGTGTATAAACCAAATTCGTAACACGTACTTTATTGACAATGCTTATAAGGTCTTTGCCTTGGCATTCTGTTACAAGTTGCCACTTATAAGCCTCGTTCCATTTTTCATCATCAATACGAATATCCTTTCTTAGTTTTTTGTAACATTCAACCAAATACCAGTACAGATATTCTTTGATGGCTTCTGTCAGCTCTGGGCGAAGCCACCACTCAAACGTTCCCTCACTGTCTTTAGGCAGGTCTTTGCCTTCTGCCATAGGTACCAACCAATAGCATGGCTTTCCATTTGGACGGATAATCTGAAACCTGCCCAGCTTTTTCTGAACATATTTTCCACAATTGGTAATATAAGAATTGAGCGATTGAGGGTCGCCACCCAATTCATTGCAGATAGAAATGCAAGAACCTCGATGATTTGGGGCGTAGAACACCTTTATCAAAGCTTCTTTATAAGGGATAGGCATTGCAGAATCCTTCAGCAATTCCAGCCATTCCTCCTTGCTAACTCCGATGTCGCACGAAGCAACATCGCCCGTTTGAATAATATCTATTTTCTCCATACTGTTACCAATTGTTTTAATTTTGCGTTTAAAATATCCCTGTTATTTGCGATGTTATATAAACATCGCCAGTTCAAATATAGCAGATACCCTCAACCTTTTAGTGTTGCGAGTATAATATCAAATATAGTTAATCAGCTGTTCATAAACCAAATAGATTTAAGGTTCTGCTTTTTTGTTTCACAAAGGTAATGTTTTTTCTGGATAGCACAAACAGAAATACGCTGAAAAAACTTTCTTCTTATCGTTCGATTGGAGTATTTTTGTTTTGCCAACTCTATGCTTCTGAAAAACTAAAGAGAAATGCTCGCTTCCTTATAAGTTTCTTTTATGGTATCGGAAGCGTACAACTGAAACCGAAAAATATAGCAGAATGTTTGGAAGTATAACGAAAATATGGTGTTCTTGCAAGGTAGATGAAAACACAAGAAAAGCATTGTCTATGGTGGCAACTTTCTTTATGGTTTTGTAAAGATAATTCTGACGAAAAACGGTAATTTCGATTTGGCACTGCGAAAGCGGGTTCATCGCATAATTGCGTTGGTTTCATCATATAATCCGAGCAAGATTAACTCGAAGTATTTCTCATCTCTAAATCCATATGCCTTTCTCTTTATCATTTTTATCTTATTGTTTATTCCTTCGACTCTTGCATTGGATATTTGGTAATCATACCATGCTGATATTCCAGTTCTTCTGGCCATGAGTGAAGCCGCAGCCTTCTTGAAATAATAGAGCTTACTCTCTTGTGCCTGTCTGCACCAATACTCTAATTGTCTCAGAGCCTCTTCCTTGTTTTTCTGCATCCATATCTGATCTATGTCCTCGTACAGGTAATATGCAGTGGCCAAGGGTTTGTTTGTTTCTAATATATTATCCAGTCTCTTCTTATACTTCTTGTCTGATTTTTCAGGATCCTTCCTCAGCAGTATCCATCTATTACCTTTTATGACCTTCCTCTGTTCCATATCAGTGGTTTGCTTATATACGGAGCGTCTGGTCTTGTCCATCACTTGAGCTACGAGCTGTACGATATGGAACCTATCATATACATGTATCGCGTCGGGAGCATTTTGCCCTACTGAGGAAATGAATGCGGCGGAGAGGTCTGAGCTTACAACTTCTATCTTTACTTTCAATCTCTTTACTCTCCTCCAGAATTTTGCCAAGGCCTCCTTTGACCTCCCATTGCCTACATATACTACGCGAGTTCGGGTTAAGAAAGTCCTTTTAAAAGTTAGTAATCTCGTTAGTTTTTTGTAACTTTATAGTTGTAAATCAATAACTTACAAAACAGCCAAGCGATGATTACCAAAGACAAAGTTACGGAAATACTCTGTATTATTGATGAGTTTGACAAGAATTTGAATGTTGAACTGAGTAAAAACCTATGTTTACCATCTTATAACAGCAACGGAAAACGTTGCAGGAATCGTAAGGGAAGGCTTTCTGAGAGTGAAATCATGACAATCCTTGTGTGCTATCATTTCGGTACATATCGTAATTTCAAGGAGTATTATCAGAACTGTATCCGTGGCTGGCTCAGGCATGAATTCCCTGCGCTGCCATCTCCTATAACCGTTTTGTGGAACTCATGCCCCGTGTGTTCCTCAAGATGATGCTGTTCATGAAGCTCCATGCCTTCGGCAGGTGTACAGGCATAACGTTCGTTGACAGCACGATGATTCCTGTATGTCACAATGTAAGACGGAATTTCAATAAGGTCTTTGCTGGCCTTGCCAAGAACGGCAAGGGTACAATGGGCTGGTGTCATGGATTCAAGCTGCATCTGCTCTGCAATGATTCCGGCGAAGTGATAACGTTCTGTCTTACAGGGGCAAACGTAGATGACAGGGACAGGAGAGTGTGGTCGGTATATGTAGAAAAATCAAGGCAGTTAGAACTATTTGTATAATAAACTTATCCCGAACTGGCGTAGAGTGATAATCTTTCATTTCTGCCGAAACCTTGGCACTATCCACTACAATCTCCGCATGGAAAATCTTTTGGTCGATACGCTCATCAAAGTTATCGGACACCGCACCCAAAAACATACCTTGTGTGAAGTTGCTGATTTTGGAAGCCGGGATAAGGCTGTCCATCTGTGTGGAGATAGAGGTGGACTTGTCATTGCGGTTGATAGTCATAGACTGCCGCTGCTGGAGCACTTTGCCAAAACGTTCAGAGAGTGTTTTGGCAGTTTCTCCAACCACCTGCCCAGAGAACACATTACCCACCGTGTTCTGTATCACTTTGCTCTCCTTGTCCCCATAGTCCCTAGTTAATTGGCTAAAATCTTGAAAGCCCAAGCATACCGCAACCTTGTTGCTTCGAGCGGTAACGATAAGGTTATCCAATCCACGGAAGTAAATCGTTGGCAACTCGTCGATAATCACCGAGCTTTTAAGTTGCTTCTTCTTGTTGATGAGCTTCACGATACGGCTGTTGTAAAGTCCGAGAGCCGCCGAATAGATATTCTTACGGTCGGGATTGTTACATACAACCAACACCTTCGGCTCATTGGGATTGTTGATGTCGAGCGAGAAATCATCGCCCGTCATCACCCAATAGAGAGCAGGGCTTATCATACGGGACAGCGGTATCTTGGCACTGGCCATCTGTCCTTGTAACTGTTCTTGCGCTCCGCCCTCCCAAGGATCCATAAAGGGCGAAAGGTAGTTGGCAAGTTCATCGTAGGAAGTGAGTATCGGGAAGATCTGTGCGTAGGGACGGTTGAGAAATTCGATGGCATGAGGAAAGGTGCAATACTTCCCGTTCTCATAGATTTTCAGAAACCATATAATAGCTGCCAATAGGATAATCGGTGACTCAACAAAGAAATCTCCCTGTTTCTGTATCCACGAGCTGTTGAGGTTGAGCATAATGGTGTAGGCACTTTCATAGGCATCCGATATGTCTGTCATAAAGGCTGGATTGATGGGATTGCAGCGATGTGACTTTCTCGGATCATCGAAGTTGATTACATAGAACTGTGGCTTCACCTTGTAGGCATCCAAGTGATGAAGCAGGTGATTGTAAGCAATCTCGGAAAGGTCGGGAAACTTGTAGTCGTAGATATACATGGCAAAGCCTTTCTCTATTTGTTGCTTGATATAGTTGTTCACGATGGCATATGACTTGCCCGATCCCAGAGTACCCAGCACCATCGAAGCACGGAATGGATTGACCACGTTAATCCAACCTTTGTTCCACTTCTTCTTATAGTAGAAGCGTGTAGGAAGGTTTACCGAGTATTCATTTTCCATCAACCGTGTTTCCTGCATAAAACTCTCATTCTCAGTATTGAAAACATCGTCCATCAGATTGTTTTTCAGTAAACGGCTCATCCATACGCCACCCATCAGCAGACAGATATAACCCACAGACAGTGTGAAGATATAGAGCGTAGCTGCCCCAACCTTACCAATGGGCAATGCCAGCAGCCACCAGTTGAGAAAGAAAAAACGAAGCCGGAGAAAAGCACCGTCCAAATCTTTGGCTATGTGATTTTCTCTTCCTTTACGCCCTTTGTTCCCAAACAGGACAAAGCAAGAAATACCACACAAAAGAGTTTTGTCCAAAGGACAGACGAGAACAAGCCCGTCGTTCGCTGGAAATTTATCAGTATCTTGTTGATGATGCCAAACGTAAAGTGCCACTGCTGAAAAGCCTCGTAACAGAACCAATAACAGTTGAAAAGGAGGAATATCACCGATATACCCCACATAAAGTCCATGACTTTACCTAATGCCCTTAAATCATCTTCTTGTGCCATAATCGTATTATTTTGAAGCCTCCCCAACCCCTCCGAAGGGAGGATAGTTGGAAATACTCGTTTATTTAATGTTTTCTTCGTCTAGTATTTACCTTACTTAACGTGAGTTCGATATAAGAATTAAATGAAAATATTCCGTTTCTTTTTGATTATAAGTATATTAAGTCATTGTCTATTCTTCTTAAAATGGACTTGATTAGATAAAATACCTCACTGCATCTCTTTTAAGTGGTAATAAATACTCGAATTATAAGATTATTTCTTTATTTTGGGTTTATTAAATCTCTAAATGCCTTATAGATAATATATTGGAGAAATTTCTTATATCGAACTCACGTTACTTAGTTTTCGGAGCTTACGCTGCCACGCCGCCTCCTTCCAATCATCGTTGCCCGTAGATAGGAATGAACCATCTGCCATGTCTTCGATAAGCTCATCGACAAGGTTGTCGCTTTCCTCCGTATTTGGCTGCGAAGGGTGAACGGTTGCAGATTGATCCAAACGGACAGACGGACTGCCATACTTTGTTTCGTCCAAGAACGGGTTGTCCGTTGGATTGGAGAAATAGACGTTGAATATATTTGCGGAGTATCCCTTGCCCAACCGTGAGCCATTGAGAGCAATGCCCTCTTTATCATCAATGAAGGTAATGCCATAGATGCGTCCGCTTTCGTTCTTTCGCATTACCGCACGCAAGCCCTGTTCCTCCATTCGTTGCCGAAATTCTTCTGCTATCCGGGGAGAGGTACACATCACCTGTAACACCCTGTTCCTTATGGTGGGTATTAGCGGCTTAATAGCTTGCCTTGATTTCTGCATCCTGTTCTGCACGGCAGTATAGCCCACACCACGGCCAATGTCTGAGGCATGGATGGGTGTGCCTGCCTTATCACCCTTTCCATTGGTAGGGACATAGACAAGCCCGTCGTATTTCATCCCCCGAAACTCCGTCTTCACTTCTTCCACGGCAAGATTGTATGCGGAAAGAACAGCGTTCAATTCCCCAAAGGAACAGAAGCGATAACGCTTCAGAACCGTGCGGACAACGCTTGAGACCTGCTCCTTGATATTCCCTTTGCTGAGGTCTATCTTGGGCGTTTCTATTACCGCTTTCTCACCAACCTTTGAACTTGGAATCAGGTTGTATTTCCATTCCAAGGCATCAGTAATCAGTTTACTTCTTTTGCCCTCAAATTTGTCATTGATTTTTCTTCTATTACTATCCACCCGAAGCGACACAATATGTATATGCTCACGGGCGATGTCGTTATGCTTGAACACGATATAGGGTTGCTTGCCGTAGCCGAGTGCCTCCATATACTCCTTGGCAATCTGCACAAGAAGTTCATCAGAGAGTTTCTCGTCCGGATGCGGATTGAGCGAGCAATGGAACACCGTCTTTTTTGTTCGACACTTCTCCGGAATAGCCTTCTGCATATCGCTAAGCACCTTATCCATTCGGTAAGTACCGTCAAAGGCTTTCCTTAATTCATTTACGCATAGAACAGATATCTCGTCACGCTCCACCTTTTTGAAATTGTAGCCCAACGCCCCTCCGAGATTTTCTGTAGCTGAAATCTTGGCAATCATACTCGCTTATCTGTTATCAAATTGTTCGGTCAGCTGGATGGCTCTCTGTTGTAACGTAATAATTTGAGCAGACAATTTCTCCAACTTTTCAAGCAGAATTTGTGCGGTCTTCACGCTGTGATAGCTGTTAATGGCACGCACGGTCTGGTTGTACAGCACGCCAATTTTATGAATTTGAACAATTAGTTCGGAGAGTTTCCGATAGTAGTCCACGGCGGATTTATCCACCGTAATCACCTTGAAACTCTCGCCAAGAATACGTCCACGCACGAAATCCGACTTGTGTCCGCACCTGATTTATGAAACAAATCAATCCCCCGTTGCTGGTCTTTGAGGTTGGGAAGACGGGTATCCCATCTGTCCCATCGTTCTATCTTTTCGTTCATTGTTTTTATCCTTATCTAATTACGACTTTGGAGTAATTCTCTCCCCTTCGGGGCAAGGGTCTTTGTCGGCAGAAACGGAGTTTGTCGGACAAAGACACACCTTGCCAATATCAAGAGTTGATACGATTGAAGTATCCACCCTTTTGGGGTGTCTGCTTCGGGATATTACCTCTATGTATTATTCTCGCCTGCAAAGTTACAGCGGATTTTCAAATATCTCATTATCAATGATATTCACTCTTTTACCTTGCATTTCCCTGTACTTCACAGGTCGTTGAAACTTAGGATAAAACCTTGTTATTTTGCAACCAGACTCAGTTGAAAGACAGCTTGAAACCTATATGGATGAAGAGTCCAAAATAATGATTTCAACTTCAAAAATCTCAATCAAGAAAGGTTTGAACTGCGGATGGTTTTATGTTTTTGAGCTGGGTCAAAACCAGACTTTTAGGTCGAGTCAAAAATATGGTTTCAACAACAAATATGACATGACTTGTCAGTCAAGATATACATTAACTTATAACATAAGTAACAACCGACTATGAATATGGAAAAGAAAAGAAAAAAACAATCCCATCTATCTGGGCTTCGCCTCACAGAAAGGAGGAGTGGGTAAAAGCAGCCTTGCCGAAGTGCTGGCTTCCATACTATATTACGAAAAGAACATCTCTCTTGCCGTCGTGGACTGTGACGGTACGCAGGAATCGTTCTACAAACTCCGCGAACGCGACAGAGACCTTATCGAGTCCTCGCCCGAAATGAGCAAAGAGCTTCATGAACGCCTGTCTCGCTACGGCAAGAAATCATACCATATCGTCAGAAGCAAGCTGGAAAGAACCGTTTCCGATGTCATGAAATACCTTCGTAAAATGAAGACGGCACCGCAACTGATTATCTTTGACTTTCCTGGTCATGCCCTTACCAGTGCCATGATGGATTTGTCCATTACGATGGACTACATCATCTCACCTATAGAAGCCGACCCACAGTCGCTGGCATCGAGTTTTGCATACGCCAAGATAATCAGGGACTTGGGAATCGGCTTTGAGGGCTCACGCATTCAAGATTTCTTCTTGCTCTGGAACAAAATCAACCGCAGTGCCGGTACCACGGTCATCGACCTGTTCAGTCAGAATGCTGAGGAACAGGGACTGCCGATTTTCGATACCCGTATCTACAACTCCGTCCGCTTCAGCAGGGAATTGGCACAAGGGGGTGTCAAAGGTGTATTCCGCTGCTCCTACCTACCCCCTGCACCGGCCCTCCGCCCTCAGACTGGAGTGGATGAGTGGGTAAAGGAGGTCATGGAGAAACTCAACCTGAAAACTGAGAACGGCGTATGAAATCACTGAAAGAGCAACGTGAAAAGCTGCTTCAAGCGAAATTGGAGGAGATGGCAGACATTGGTGTCAAGAAGCGCACAGAGGAGAACACACCAGACTTTGACGACCCCATAGATTTGGATGATGATTCAGACTCTGTGGAAGAAGATGCAAGTGCCTCTCTTTCTAAAATTGACGAACAGGAGGAAATACCGGAAGAAACTTCGTTTAATGGCAACAATGCCAAAACAGCGCAGCCCTCGAAAAGAAAGAGAAATGCCAGAACGAAGGATTCTTCCCCAGCAATGGACTTTCCTGAATACGAACAGCGATTTCTGACGGGTGTCCGCAACGGGCGCAACAAGTCGGGCTTCAGCATCCATACCGAGATACTCCAGATACTGCGTGATGTGCTGAACGACATCAGGTCGGAGGCTTCCATCACGGGGTATATAGAGAGTATCCTTCTCGACCATTTGAAAACGTATCAGGATTTGTTGAACCATACCGCCTCACAGCGCAGGCGCGATAAAACCATAGACTTATGATAATCAATTTATTGTTAGGCGTATTGCTTTTGCTGGGTATAGCATGGATAGCCCTCGGCATCGCATATCTCTGGAGGCTGTTCTAAGACTCTACAACCCAATCGGGGGAAAACAACCCGAACCGGAAAGGAAACGGGCAAGGCGAACGTCCAAAGTCTTCCGTTCCCCAAGAGCAGATTGACAATGCCCGCCATATTTTGGTGGGCAGGAGCAAACCTTTCATTTCCCCGTCTGTCCCCGATGTTTCCCCAACTGAAAATCCAGCCGATAATCCCAATACCTTTGCAGCGGAAAACTCTCC